>JADLEX010000087.1 GCA_020845895.1 Deltaproteobacteria bacterium
ACGCGGTTCACGACCACGCCGATGCCGACCGGCGCCGCGCGCAACACCGCCCCCTGCTGCTGGGCCAGTCGCGGTGTCGGGTTCAGGTCGGACATGCAAAACCCCGGATCATGCATCGAATCGGAAGCGTCGCGACGTCTCGTCAGCGCGCGATTTCGAATTTTCTATTGACCACGCCCGCAGGCTCGGCGTCAATCGTTCAGCTTTGCTGGTCTTGGAGTCATCGCCCGGCTAAGATGCGCCCTCCCTTGGGGATTGGGCGATGCCGGGTCGGCAAAAACTGCCAAAACCGATTCTTTGCGCCACCGCGCCCGGACGCGCATGGTACGCCCGGCGCGCGCAAAGGGCGTTCGCCGACCCGCGCCGATTCGACCCGGGGTTCGCCCGCGTGCTCGATGCCACGATTCTTCCCGATCTGTGGTCGATCGTCGATTTCGACGGCGACGGCGTCCCCGACGCCGTCTCCTTCGCCTTCACGAACGCGGGCGTCACGCAGCGGCTTGTCGGCGTGCGGGCGGCCTTCGACGGTCGGCGGCACGACGCGGGACAGGTCCGCGTGGACAACGGCACGCTCGTCTGCCGCGCGTCCGCCATCACGCGCATTCAGTTCCATCCCGGCGAACCGCTCATCATCACGTTGCTGGGAATCGCGGCGAAACCCGGGGTGCATTTTCTCGATCTGCGCCTGCGCGGAGAGATCGAGGACATCCTGTTCACCGGCCTGCCGGTTCTGATCGACCGCGACGGCGTCCGCCCCGCGTGGCACGTCGAGTCCGAATCCGTCGACCCGACGCTCCGCACCGCGCCCATCGCCCTCATGCCCTACGCCCACTTCGACCTCGCCGGCGAACTCGGTTTCACCGACGCCACGCAAGTCGCCGTGGGCATCCTCCAGGAAGCTCTGCGCCTGGTCGACGAGCGGCCCGAATTCACGTTCGCGTTCGCCCATGCCGCGCCGATCGCCGAACTTGCCGCGAGGCGGCCCGACGATCTCGACGAGTTGCGCGCGCTCGTAAAAGACGGCCGATTCGAACCGCTGTGCGCGGGCATGTCCTCGACCGCGCCGCTCGCTTTGCACGGCGAGTTTCTGGTGCGTCACGTCGTTCGCTGGCAGCGATTCGCGCGAGGGACCTTCGGCCGGGAGAGTCGGACCGGCTGGTGGACGCACGCCGGGGCGCTCGGTCCGCAGACGCCGCAGATCCTGCTCAAGTCGGGCATCAATGCGCTCGTCGTGTCGGAGACATCGGTGCCGCCGAAAACGCCCCCCCACTTTTGGTGGCGCGGTCTCGACGGCGCGCGCATCGCGACGCTCAATCTCGGAGGCGACCCAATCGGCGCCCACGGCGTCGCCGCCGAACCCGAACGCGCGATGCGGCGATGGTTCGACGTCGTCGCGCGTCTCGCCGGCCGCTTCGACCGATCGACCGTGGCGCTGCCGTCCGGCGGTCTCCTTGCCGCGCCTCGCGTCGAAACCGCGCTCGCGCGTGAAGAGTGGAATCGACGATTCCCCGCCTCGCCGATGCGCTTCGCGACGCCGGGCGCGGTGCTGGCCGAAATCGACCGGTCGAAACTGACGACGCTGGGACCGATGCGGCCGGCGTCGAGATCCCTGCGCCGCGAGTCCCTCCCGGCTTCCCCGCCTCTCCACGCGGCATCGCACGCGGCTGCCGACGCGCTGTGCGATCTGGAGACGCTTCACGCCATGACGAGGCCGACCGGCGACGCCGACGCGCGGTTGCGGCGCGGGATTGAACGGCTGTGGGACGACGCGCTGGCCGCGACCTCGGCCGCCGCCATCTCGGGCGCCGTCGGAGCTAAGGCGCACGACGAAACCGCGCGACGGCTCGGCCGTGTGCACCGCGAGAGCGAGGACCTCGCGCGCGACCTGCTCGGCGGTGCTCTTGCGGGAAGCGTCCGCGCGAAAACCCGCATCGCCGTGGCTAACACGCTCGGCTTCGCGAGGCAGGAGACCGTCGAGGTCTGGCTCGAAGCGCTCGGCGGCGTGTTGCCGGTGGTGCACGACACCCGCCGCGCCTTGCCCTCCCAAGTGCTGGAGCGCGAACTCTACGCCGACGGGACCGTCAAGCGCGCGCGCACCGCGCTGCTCGTTCACGTGCCCGCGTGCGCGATCCGCGTCTACGACCTGACATATGGCGAAGCGCCGCTCGACGCTCCACCCCGTCGATATTTCGCGAAAGCGACCGACGAGGCGATCGAAAACGGGTTCGTCCGCGCCGAGCTCGATCCGCGCCGAGCGACGCTGCGTTCGATGTGGGACCGTAAGCACGATGCCAACTTCGGTTTCGACCACGCGGGGCGCATCGTGTGGACGCCCGGCGTCGGGCCGCCGCGCCCCTGGCGGCGCGGTCGCGAATTTCAGGTCGATGAGATCAACGTCCTCGAGAATGGACCGGTCCGCGCGGCGGTGCGTTTCGGCGGCGCGGTCGCGGGGCGGCGCATGTCGGTGACCTACCGCATCACGCAGGGCACGCGGCACATCGAGGCGATCTTCGAGGGACTCGCGAATCTCGCGGGCGGCCGAACGCGTATCGAGTTCCCCACCGAGTTTCGGCGCGGCGCGTTCCGCGTCGAAACGCCATTCGGCCGGGCAAGCAGCGGCGCTCAACGGGCGCTGGGTTTCGCGGCGCTCGCCCGGGGCTCGCGCGAGCTCGTGTTCCTCGGTGACGGATCGCCAAACTGGGCACACCGGCGCGGGTGCGTGACGCTCGGCGTCGACGCGCCTTTCGAGGGCGGTCGCGACTCGCTGCGGTACGGCCTGCTCGCGCATGTCGGTCCGGCGACGCGCGATCACGCGTCCCGACGCGCGCAGGCGTTCGTACGTCCGCTTCGCGTCGTGGGCCCCTCATCGGTCCCGGAGGGCGCGGGATCGGCTTCGCTCGTGCGCGTCGATCCGCCGAACGTCACCATGACCGCGCTGCGCCGGGCGGGCGGCGATGTGGAGATGCGCGTCTTCGAATCCGCCGGCGAGGGAGGAACGATGCGGCTGGTCTTCGCATCGCCTCCCCGATCGGTGACCGTCACGGACCTGCTCGGGCGACCGGCGAAGTCCTACGCCGTCGATGGGCGCGCCGTATCGCTGCCGATCGGCCCGTTCGAAATCAAGACACTGCGCTTCGAATCGGATTGAGTCCGATGCGCCCCGCGTTCACGAAGCACCCGACTCTTTCGCACGCGGTCTGGACCTGTTAATCTTTTCGCGCGAATTTCTGGAGAACGCTCTCATGACCAGATCCCGCCCGGTGCGCTCTTCGCGCGATGCCTTCTTGCTGTTTCTGCTCGTCACCGCGTTGTTGTCCTTCGCCTGGGGATGCGTGGAAAAGGACGAGGAAGACGTCGATCCCGATCCCGAGGGCGACACGCAGGACGATCAGACGATCTGCGGGCGCGGCTGGGAGTCCGAGTTGCAGCCGTTCTTCGACAACTATTGCGTGCGCTGTCACTCGGAGTATCAGCAGGGCGAGGCGCGAAACGGCGCTCCCGGGGAATACAACTGGGATTCGCAGGACGAGGTCCTCGCGGCGGGCGAACTCATCATCGAGCAGCTTCGCGATGACGGAGCAATGCCCCCGTCGGCGCCGTACCCCGGCAAGCAGGAAAAAGATCGCATCATCTCGTGGCTCGATTGCGCGTTGACGACCGAGGAGCCATGAGCCGCGCGCCGCGCGCCGAGAATCCCTCCCCGAAGTTCGCGCGCGTCCTGACCTGGATGTTCGTCGGCGCATTCGCGCTCATGCTGCCCGCCGAATTCGCGAATCTGCACGAATCGGGCGTGATGTCCCGCGCGGCGATATTGCTGGCCACCGCGGGGCGTGCCGGATTCGCCGCCGTCGCCGCGGGCTACCTCGTTTTTCGCGTCCTCGACATCCGGGCGCATCGGACCTGGCGCGATTTCGGCGCGTGGTCGGCCCTGCCCACCATCGCCGTCGTCGGCTGGGGCGTTTTCGCGTTCACGACCATTCCCGTGCGCGCGCACAAGTCCCGCGCGCCCGAGGCGGCGCAGGTCGCGCATCAGGCCGGCGCCCGCGCCGAGCGCGCGCAGGATGCGTTCCGCGCAAAACACGGCCGCTTCGCGGATCGGCTCGTGGACCTGCTCGAGATCGATCCGTCGATCGCGCCCGAGTCGGATGTGACGTTTCGTTTCTCGGCCATGAACGGCAGCGGATACGCGTTCAGCACGCGCGCTCCCGGATCGACGGTCACGTATCGATTCACCTCGCGCAAGCGCGACCTCGAGCGCTTGAGGGACGAACGACGACGGCGCGTCGGCACGCCGAATGATTCGCCGTGAAAGCGGAGCGGACATCGCGGCGTCGCGAAAATCTCACCGCGCCGCCGGGTGGTGCTTGACATTTTTCCCCGACGCGATAAACCCGGCTCAATTGCTTCATGCCCGTACTCGACAAATTCGAAGCGTTCTCAAACGCCCGTGAAACGGGCGTGCCGCGAAGGTGAGCGCCGCCGGAAGTGCAAAAATCCGCGTGTTTTTGCTTGACCGGCGTGGACCCATTTGTTAGGTTGCGAGGCGATTCGTTCCCAACATCACGTCATGGCGAGGAGGATTCAGGATGGCCAGTGCCAAGAAGCCGATGACCAAGTCCCAGATCGTTTCGTATTTCGCCGAGAAATTTAACCTGCCGAAAAAGGCCGCCGGCGACGTCGTCGAGGAATTCGCGGCTCTCGCCATCGCGCAGACGAAGAAGGTCGGCGCCTTCACGCTGCCCGGCGTCGGCAAGCTCGTCGTGCAGAAGCGCAAGGCGCGCAAGGGCCGCAATCCGGCCACGGGTGAGACGATCAACATCCCCGCGAAGACCGTCGTGAAGATGCGTCTGCTCAAGGCCTGCCAGGAAGCGATCGTTCCGTCGAAGAAGAAGTAACGCCGATCCATCGACGTTCACACGAAGCCTCGGCCTTGCGGCCGGGGCTTTTCGTTTGCGGTTCGGTCAGTGTGAAACGGGGAATCGGGCTGCGGTGATTTCGCGCGCGATCACGCCGGTGAAAAATCGAGCAGGTCGACCGCGAAATCGGAAAGGGCGAAGCTCAGATGCTCACGCACGCCCATCGCGTCCCCGCCGATCTGCAAAGGCGTGGGCCGGTCGAACTCCATCCGGACGCGCGTGACGAGGAAATCGAAAAATCCCCGCGACTGGTAACGACCGCGAAAGATTCCCGGGCTGTGCATCAGCGCTTCGCTCACGGGGATGTCGACCACGCGGAAATTCATGAAGCCCTCGCGCGCGTCGGCGAAGGGGAACGCGACCATGTTGTAACCGTAGTACGGCGTGGTGCCCGCGCCCATGACGGAGACGGGGCCCTCGTAGATCGTGTCGCCCGCGCGATAGGGCAGCCGCCGCGCGGCTTCGCCGAGCCGGCATTCGAACACTTCATCGCCCTCGTTAATCACCCGGACGTGCGGGCGTTCGCCGAAAAACGCGCGGGGCACGGTGCGCGACGCGATGGCCGCCATGTACGCCAAAAAGCCCGTCGAGAATTTCCGAACGACGGGCATTTTCCCCATCCGCGTCTTGAACCACGAGTAATCGTTGATAATCGCCGCGTCCCAGCCGAGGCCTCCGAAATGGAAGTGACGGGATTCGGATTCGATGAGCGGCAGCCGCCGCGTGCGAACCTCGAAACCGCGACGCAACGCCGCAAGCGGCTCAATGCCCTTGAGGTTGCCGACCCAGCCCGCGATGCCGTTGCCCGTGCCGAGCTTGAGCACGCCGAACTTCGGCAACGGATGCCGGGCGATGGCATCCTGCACGGCGCCCTGCATCACGCGGTTCTTTTCGTCGATGTACGTCTTGAACTGGTTGATTGTGGAGACGAGCGTGCCGTCGCCGCCGCCGCAAAACACCACGGGGTACCCGTGATCGACGATCTCTTTCACGGCGCGGCGCGCGTCGTCGAAGCTGTGCGACAGATACGTTTGCGCCTTGGGCACGAATTGCTCGACGCCCGTGAGCATGCGTCGCGAGACCTTGCGGGCGTTGGCGTTCAGCAGCACGGCAGCGTCGTGCAGCGTATTGGCGTTCATATGTTGAGCTCCCCAAAGGCCGCAGTTCGGACCCGTGAGCATACCGACTGGGAGGGGCGAGCGAAAGAGGCCGCAACGCTCAAATTGGGGTGAACGGAAGAAAAAACAACGACGGGGACACCGCCTTCGATGCCCCCGCCGCCCTCATTCCCGCCGCGGATGCCGCGCACCCGCCGTTTTTCTAGACGTGGAACTGCGCCACGACCCGCTCCAGATTTTTCGCGAGACCCGTCATTTGCTCGGCGGAACGCCGCGTGGTGTCCGCCCCCTGCGCGGTTTGCTGCGCCGCCGCGTTCACACCCAGGATGTTCTGGCTGACCTGCGTGACGCCCGCCGCCGCCTCCTGAATGCCCCGCACCACCTCTTTTTCGATCGCCGTGTTCAGTTTTTGCACGCTGCTCGTCACCTCGCCCGCGCCGACCGCCGCGCCGCTGACCGAGCGCGAAACCTCGCGGGTCGTGGCGTTTTGTTCCTCGATCGCCGACGCGATCACCACGCTGATCTGGCTGATTTCGTCGATCGTGCCGTTGATCGACTGGATCGCGCCGACGCTGGCGTGCGTCTGCTCCTGCACCAGCCGGATCTTTTCGCCGATCTCGCGCGTCGCGTCCGCCGTCTGCTTCGCCAGTTCCTTCACCTCGTGGGCGACCACCGCAAACCCCTTGCCTGCCTCGCCCGCGCTTGCCGCTTCGATGGTGGCATTGAGCGCCAGCAGGTTCGTCTGGTCCGCGATGTCGCTGATGACGGTGACCACATTGCCGATCTCGCGCGCCGCGTTGTCGAGCGCTTCCATGATCGCGTTCGTTTCCTTCGCCTTGGTCGAGGCGTCCT
>JADLEX010000088.1 GCA_020845895.1 Deltaproteobacteria bacterium
TCGCCTGAAACTGATGGTCCGGTGCCGACGCGGCTGCGGGAGTCGGTCCCGAGATCAGTTCATGCACGCACGCCGGAGTGACGTCAGTCTCCGTGCAATCGTCGTCGCCCGTGTCGTCGTCCGGGACGTACGGCTCCGTGGTTGTTGTCGTCGTCGGCGTCTCGATGGTCGTCGTCGTGGTCGGCATCGTCGTTGTGGTTGGGGGGATCGTGGTTGTGGTAACAGGAGGGAGCGTTGACTGAGGAGGCGGAACGTACTCGTCTACGCAGTGGCCGTAAATATCTCCCTCCTCGGAAAATTGACAGAACGCATTTGGGTTATCGTAATAATCACGGCAGAAGGCGTATCCGCCATCCTCTTGACAATCCGGCGGAGGCGGAGGAGGGGGAGGTGGGGGGCCGTCGACAACGTAGAATGTGCCTGTTCCCTTTCCGGCATAGTATATATCTGTTGAGGCAAGCATAATGCCGGCCGATATTCTATACGCCTCCCCCTGAACAAAACTGGAGTCGATAGGAAAAGAGTAAGAACCGCCATGTCCTCCCCAAGTATTTCCATACTCCGGCGAAACGTACTCCTCGGACACGAGGCGAAATACATCATCTCCAGAACGCTTTCGCGAAAGCGCGATTCGAACGGTTAACTGCCCGTCCTCCAATATATCATTATCGTAACCCCAATGAAAGCGAACAAGTGGTTCGTTGTTACTTGGCGGATATCGATAAACATATTGCCTATTATAACCGTCATCACGTCGAAACGGTCCACCCACCTCAACATTTGCAACTTTTGGACATGCCTGATCTAATGGATCGCCCATGATAATATTTCTATCGATGCAGGAAACGACGTCGCCGCCCCTCCTCATGATGTTATCAGAACAATATTGACGTCCTTCGAATACATTCGAGTGCGCGCCGTATTCATTGCCAACGCAGCGACCGTACATACATTTACTGAAACAAGAAGGGGTGTCCGTAATGTCACATGCTTCGTATGCGTTGTATCCAGAGACCGGAATAGCTGTCGAATACATACAACCCCACTGGGTCGGATCAGTCGGGTCGATCGTTGTCGTCGTCGTCGACGTCGTTGTTGTAATGATCGTCGTCGATCCCTGACCCGTCGTGGTTGTTGTCGTTGTCGGCACCGTCGTCGTTGGAACGATATAACATGGAAGATCTGACATATTGTATGCAGTGTGAAAATATTCATGAACCAAGGTGAGTCCAAGAGTTGAGCCGTAGTAACCCGGAGTCGCGTGGCCCATTTCGACCCAGTGGGTTGGCATCGGCACAACGATAATTTTATCTGCCGCACAACCGGCGACAGATGTAACCCAAGTGGCACAAGCACCCAAGGATTTCACAATTATCGGCTGTGCGTAGCCCTCAACAGATTCCATACTGAATCCATCGAAAGACCTCAACATTCGCTTATATCGTTCCGAGGTTCCAATGGCTGCCTCGTCCTCGTCGGGAACACAATTGAAATTTCCGGTTGCTTCTAAACACAATTCCTCTGTTTCAAATGCGGATTGAGTAGCCGGGTTATACAAAAGAGCATACCCGCCGCATTTTTTCCTGTCGTAGTCAAACGGCGTGACCCCCGTAGGCTGAAATGAAACATCCACACGCGCGCGTGCTTCCAAGTTGTCGCATCCACTCTGTGTTCCACTTCCTGCTATAATTCGACTCATGGATTCAGAGCTTTCCAAGACTGACTTGTCCCATCTGGCCACATTCAAGATTCTTGCGTCAAGATGATTTATGACAGCTTGATACGAAGGCACAGAATTGTTGGCTCCGGCATTCGTATTTTTATACCAGAAGTCGGCATCGTTTTTTTCGCCGATACTCGAAAACTCGTGACTACCATCTTCAGGAACGCACACAGCGCTACACTCTGCGGTTGGATCGAGATCACTTTTACATGTGGTCAACATTTCGGAAGCAATGTACGGCGCTACATAATGTGTTGAATTCTCGCCGGCAAATGCCCGAGACGAAAAACATCCTATAGCGAAGTACATGAAAATCTCTACAATGGCGCGCAGGAGAATTGTTGATTTATCGCCTAACACGTTCATTCCCCCTGTCCAGCGTCCACAATAGTATATTTATGACCCGTCAATTTCTCGGCTTGTGAAAAATAGATGTCTTGGCAAGCTTCCGCGGATGTTGCCGCTTGGTATTGCGAATAGTAAGCTGTTTTTGCGCGAAGCACCTCCGCGGCAATATGATCCTGCTGTTTCTTCGGAAACTGGGCGCCGTTTTTCACGGTTTCGTCAAAGAACCACTTAAAGGTTTTTAAGTCATCTTCGAACAGCAAGTCGACATTGCACAGATCAAATTCCAGTCGCCACTGGCAGTGCAATGCGGCCATCGCATGTGGAATTAAACGCAAGTAATTCATCAAATCCTCACGGAAATTTCTTTGAAAATGAGGTAAATATATTCCTAAAGCCGTCCTCGTGTCAACTATCCCGGAAGCAACGATATATCCCAGTCTCGTTTCGAACTCTTCGGCGGAAGTTGTATCGAACGGAGACACCACGGCGGTTCCGATGTTTGGCCCAAGTGCTTTCGCGAGGGATCGATCAATTTTATAATGCTCTTGGGTCGCCCGATCGATGAAGACTCCATAGCCGCTGCTGCTCCAGATTTTCCGTGATTTATTGTCGGTACTGTCGAATTTCGTAATTTGCAACAAGTCCATATGGTGGATGCACGAACTTTGACAGCTGGACTGCTTTTTGCAAGTTTCTTCGATAAGATGTGAATAGTTGTGTTTGTCATTTCTGATGTAGGTTGATAAGTAATTTGCCGTCGCTCCTAAGATTTGACTTCGATTTTCTGCGCCGCACGCCGCGTACAACCCTGACGTTTCGAAGTTTGCGGTCAGATCTGTCACAACTTCGTCGGTAAACTCTCTTGCGGTCTCCCTGCGTCTCATCAGCAACTGAAGTATCATATATCGGGTCAGTTGCGTAGTATCGCAATTTCGGTGAGTGAATGCCGCGAGGCGCCGGATGTCGTCATCCGTGCACACGGCATGGAGGTTGTCGATCACTTTCGACAACTCCCCACTTGGAATATCGTACAGGTCTTCCAAGAGGGACTCTTTCGACAGCGTTTTCTCCGCATCGGCGGTGTAGAGCGTCCGAAACTCCTCGGTCGAGCAGTTCCGGAAGCACTCGCGAATCGTCTCTTGTGTGGACGCCGGGCTTTCGAAGCCCGACGCGCTTTGCTCCGTCCCTTCGCTCACGGCGCATTGCACGGAGAAAGTCTCGATCGCGAGGGCCGCCAGAAGAACCTGAAACACTCGCGCCGCAGACTCGGAAAGCGAAGTCTTCGGCCGTTTCGTTCCGGGCGTTTTCAAGGTCGCGATCACAGTTGCACCTCCGACTTCGGTTCAAAATGCTCGTAGCACCAACCGGTATGGTTTTTATGGGCAAGTGGCGCCGGTTTCGTCGTGACCATACCACTCCGCCCCCCCCTCTTCCGACCCGCCGCCGCACCCGAATACGGTCGCGACGACTACAAGGGCGAGCAGCCAAACCGTCGCGCCGACGAAGCGAGGAATCGCGTCGACGTAGTTCCACTCAGCGCTCCCGTGGTCGGGGTCAGCATCAGTGTTTCGTTGTTTGAGCGGGGACATGGACTCCCTCCGCGATTCGGTCGGCCATGTTGAACGGATGATAGCAGACTGTTGCGTGCATTGCCAGAAAAAAGTGAAGCCTCGTTTCATTTTTCGCGTGGGAATTTGAGGGCATTTCGCCGGTGCCCCGTTTAGCTTCGGGAGATCCCGATTGCGAATAAACTCAATGAAATCAATTGATTATTCTGTCGCCGTAGCGGTGACGGATGATCCCAGGGGGAAATTCGCATTTTTTCCTGCGAAGTTCCGGGGTTTCGAGTGTGCCGAAGTTTGCGAAAAAGTATGTGAGTTTCCGGGGCTGCATAGCTCGTGCCGAGATGTGCGCGTTCCAACTTTCTCAATCCGTCACCAGCCGATACCCCACGCCCGTTTCCGTCAGCAGGTATTTCGGACGCGCGGGTTCGGCCTCGAGCTTCTGGCGCAGCGATCCCATGAAGACACGCAGGTACTGCGTCTGATCGACGTGGTTCGGACCCCAGACCTCTTTCAGAAGCTGCCGGTGCGTGAGCACCTTGCCCGCGTGGCGCGTCAGCGTGGCAAGCAGTGAATACTCCATCGGCGTCAAATGGATCTCTTCGCCGGCCCGGGTGACGACGCGACGCGCGAAGTCGATGGTCACGTCGCCGAACGTCACCGACGGCTCGCCCGTCCCTTCTCGCCCCGCCACGTGGCGCAGCGCCACGCGGATGCGCGCGAGCAGCTCCGGCACGCTGAAGGGTTTGGTCAGGTAATCGTCGGCGCCGGCGTCGAGTGTCGTCACCTTGTCCTCGTCGCGCCCGCGCGCGGTGAGCACGATGACGGGCACCCGGCTCCACTCGCGGATGCGGCGCAGCACATCCACGCCGTCGCCGTCGGGCAAACCGAGATCGAGAATCACGAGATCGGGGTTGTGCGACGCGGCGAGGCGCACGCCTTCGGCGCCGGTTTCCGCTTCGATCAGCGCGTAGCCGTTCGGCGGCAGCGACACGCGCAGGAGCTTGCGCAGTTGCGGATCGTCCTCGATGACGAGCAGCTTCGGTTCCAGCGTCATGATTGCGCCTCGCGGTGCGACTCGACCTCGCCGACTGCATCGGCCGCGCCCACCGGCAGACGCACCTCGAAGACCGCGCCGCCGCCAGGCCGGTTCCGCGCGGTCACCGAGCCGCCGTGCGCCGCGACGAATCCGCGCACGATGGCGAGGCCGAGACCCGCGCCGGGCGCGCCGCCGGACATGGTCGATCGGAAGAATTTCTCGAACACGCGCTCCTCGCTTCCGGCGGGAAGGCCGGGACCGCGGTCCGCGATCGAAACGACCGCCGCGTCGCCGTCACGGCGAAGTGCGACCTCGATCGGCGTGGCGGGCGGCGTGTGCTTGGCCGCGTTGTCGAGCAGGTTGAGCAACACCTGCTCGATCAGCAACGCGTCGGCTTTCACGAGCGGCACGTCGGGTGCCACCTCCACCTCCACCGTTCGCCCGACGAGTTCTCGATCCATTCGCCGGATCGCCGCGCCGACGAGTTCCTCGACCGACTGCCAATCGAGGTTCGGGCGCACCGCGCCGGACTCGAGCCGCGTCATCTGAAGCAGATTGCCGACAAGCCGCTCCAGACGCTCGGCTTCCTGACGGATCAGGTCCGCGAGGTGACGCCGCCGGGCCTCGTCCCCGCCGCCAACGCCGTCCGCGAGCCCCGCCGCCGCGGCCGTGATGGTCGCGAGCGGCGTGCGCAGGTCGTGCGACACCGATGCGAGCAGGGCGCTTTGCAGGCGCTCGGATTCGACCTGCATGCGCGCGTCCTGCGTCTCTTTCAGCAGCCGCCTCTGCTCCAGGGCGCCGGCGGCGATGCGCGCGAGGGCATCGAGCAGCAGCATGCGCTCGGTGTCGCGGGCGAACGCGGCATCCGGCGGTCGCAGGGCCAGCGCGCCAACGCACTCCGTCGTGCCGTTCATCGGCATGAGCAGTGCGTCCGACGAGGGAAACGTGTCGGTGCCAAGCCCCGCGACCTGCCCGCGATCGAGCACCCAACGTGCGAGGTCCATCGGCCATTCCGCGACCGGCGACGCGTGTTCGCCCGAGACGACCGGCTCGGCGTCGGCCCCTCGCAGGATGACCGCGGTCTCGCAGCCGACGATGGCGGCGACGGCTCGTCGCGTCGCTTCGACCGCCTCGCCGGCCGTTCGCGTCGCGGCGAGATCGCGCGTGAGTTCGTATAGCGCGCGGGTGCGCCGCTCGTGGCGTCTCGCGCTGTCGGCCTGGCGCTTCACCTGCAGGGCGAGGTTTGCAATGACGTTTCCGACGATCAGGATGACCGCGAAGGTGAAGACATAGCGGACGTCGCCGACCGCGAAGGTGAAGTGCGGCGGGATGAAAAAAAAGTCGTAGCACAGGACTCCGACGACGGACGCGGCGAAGGCCGGTCCGCGCCCCCATGCAAGCGCAACGACGACCGTGCCGAGCACGTACAACATCGCGGTCGAGGTCTCGTGAAAATACTTCGCGACGGGCCAGCCGATCGCCGTGCAAACGGCCATGACGGCCAGCGCGGCGAGGTACGGCGATCGCGACACGGAGGGCGACGTCGGTCGCGTGCGGTGGCGCACGATTTCCTCGGCGGTGCCGCGCACGACGTGCACGTCGATGCCCGCCTCGTTCTGAATGAGATCGTCGACGAAGGAGCCGGTCAGCCGGTCGCGAAGCGTGCGCCTCCCGGGCTTGCCCACCATGATGCGGCCGGCGCGGCGAAGGGTGGCGTAGCGGATGATCTCAGCCACCGCGTCGTCGCCGGTCAGCGTCACGGCCCGCGCGCCGAGCTGTTCGGCGAGACGCAGCGTCTGAAACACGCGCTCGCGATCCTGGGCGGAGAGCGGCGCGGCTCCCGGAACCTCGACGTATACCACGTCCCACTCCGCACGCTGGCGGTTGGCCTGACGGCGCGCCGCCCGCACGACGCGCTGGGCGAAGGGGCTCGGGCTCACGGCCACGACGAAGCGATCCGCCGCCAACGCCGGCTGCGCCGAGCCCTGCGCGCGGCGATACTGCTCCATCTGCGTCTCGACGCGATCGGCCATCCGCCGCAAGGCGAGCTCGCGCAGCGCGATGAGGTTGCCCTTGGCGAAGAAGGAGTCCATCGCCCGCGACGCCTGCGACGGGATGTACACCTTGCCGTCGCGCATACGCTGCAAAAGGTCGTCCGATGTCAGATCGACGAGCTCCACGTCGGCGGCGTTGTCGAAGATCGCGTCGGGCACCGTCTCGCGCACGACCACGCCGGTGATCTTCGCGACGAGATCGTTGACGCTCTCCAGGTGCTGCACGTTGACGGTGGTGAGCACGTCGATGCCCGCGCGAAGAAGTTCCTCGACGTCCTGCCAGCGCTTGGCGTGCCAACTATCGGGGGTATTCGTGTGCGCGAGTTCATCCACGACGACCACGGCCGGGCGTCGGCCGAGCGCGGCCAGCAGGTCGAATTCGCGCAGGGTGATGCCGCGATAGATCGTTTCTCGCCGGGGAAGAACTTCCAGCCCTCCGAGCAACGCCTCGGTCTCGGCCCGACCGTGCGTCTCGACCACGCCGACGACGATGTCGATGCCCTGATCGCGCAACCGCCGCGCGGTTTCGAGCATGGCGTAGGTTTTCCCCACGCCGGGCGATGCGCCGAAGAAGACCTTGAGCTTGCCGCGGCCTTCGTTCGCGGCCTCGTCGCTCGCGGTCTTCAGCAGGGATTCCGGATCGGGGCGCTGATGTTCCACGTCGAGCCCGATCTAGCGCGCGATCCCGTCCAGGACGAGATTCACGCACAGCACGTTCACTCGGGGCATCCCGAGAATGCCAAACTGGCGACCTTTTGCACAGCCGTCGATCGTGGTGCGCACGCGCGCATCGTCGATTCCCCGCGCGGTCGCGATGCGCCGAACCTGATACTGCGCGGCGGAGGGCGAAATGTCGGGGTCGAGGCCGGAGCCCGACGCGGTCACGAGATCCGCGGGAACCGGCGCGGCGTTTTCCGGATCAGCCTTGCGCAGGTTCGCGATGCGCGATCCGACTGCGTCGGCGAGAGCCGGATTCAGGGGGCCGAGATTCGATCCGGATGACGACGCGGCGTTGTACGGCGTCGGACCGGTGGCCGACGGGCGTCCCCATAGATATTTCGGGTCGTCGAAAATCTGACCGACGAGTTCTGATCCGGCAGGCCGCTCGGCGGGGCCGATCAGGCTTCCGGTCGCGCGGTGGGGGAATACGAGCTGTGCGACGCCGGTCACCGCCAGCGGGTACACGACCCCCGTCAGCACGGTGAGCGTGAGAAAGATCAG
Organism: Deltaproteobacteria bacterium; assembly: GCA_020845895.1. Classification (NCBI taxonomy): domain Bacteria; kingdom Pseudomonadati; phylum Myxococcota; class Myxococcia; species Deltaproteobacteria bacterium. The sequence continues at coordinate 7,948 of JADLEX010000088.1, forward strand.
CAGGGCGGGTTTCCAGATGGGGGTCATTTCGGTGTCCTTTTCCCTTACGCCAGGTGCACGGCGACGAGAATCATGTCGATCAGTTTGATGCCGATGAACGGGGCGACGAGACCGCCGACGCCGTACACCAGCAGGTGATGCGCCAGCAACCTCGCCGCGCCGATCGGGCGAGGCTTCACGCCGCGCAGCGCCAGCGGCACGAGCGCAATGATGATGAGCGCGTTGAAGATGACGGCCGACAGCACCGCGCTTTGCGGCGTGGCGAGGCGCATGACGTTGAGCGCGCCGAGCGCCGGATAGGTGGACGCAAAAGCGGCGGGAATGATGGCGAAATACTTGGCCACGTCGTTCGCGAGGCTGAACGTGGTGAGCGCGCCGCGCGTGATGAGCATCTGCTTTCCGATGCGCACGATGTCGAGCAGCTTCGTCGGGTTCGAGTCGAGGTCCACCATGTTACCGGCTTCCTTGGCGGCCTGCGTGCCGGTGTTCATCGCCACCGCTACGTCGGCCTGGGCGAGCGCGGGCGCGTCGTTGGTGCCGTCGCCGGTCATGGCGACCATGCGCCCACCGGCCTGCATCTCGCGGAGGAGGGCCAGTTTCTTTTCGGGCGTCGCCTGCGCGAGGTAGTCGTCCACGCCGGCCTCGGCCGCGATTGCCGCGGCGGTCAGCGGGTTGTCACCGGTGATCATGATCGTTTTGATGCCGATCTCGCGCAGCTCGGCGAAACGCTCCTTGATGCCACCCTTCACGATGTCCTTGAGCTGCACGCACCCCAGCACCTCGACGTCGCGGGCGACGACGAGCGGCGTGCCGCCCTCGCGCGAGATGCGCGACACCGCCTCATCGACCGCCGGCGGCAGCGCACCGCCGAGGAGTTCGACGTGCGCGCGGATCGCGTCGACCGAACCCTTGCGGATCTGCATGCCGTCGAGATCGACGCCGCTCATTCGCGTCTGCGCGGTGAAGGGCACGAAACGCGCTCCCACCTGGCGCAGGTCGCGCTCGCGCAGGTTGTGGCGCTCCTTGGCGAGCACGACAATGCTGCGCCCCTCGGGGGTCTCGTCGGCGAGCGACGCGAACTGCGCGGCGTCGGCGAGTTCGCGTTCGTCTACACCGGGCGCGGGCAGGAAGGCCGACGCCTGCCGGTTGCCGAGCGTGATGGTGCCCGTTTTGTCGAGCAGCAGCACGTCCACGTCGCCCGCGGCTTCGACCGCGCGGCCCGACATGGCCATGACATTCGCGCGCAACAGGCGGTCGATACCCGCGATGCCGATGGCGGAGAGCAGCCCGCCGATGGTGGTGGGGATCAGGCACACGAGCAGTGCGACCAGCACCGTGATGCTGACGACCTCGCCCGAGCCCGCTGCGGACACGGCGAATGCGGAATACGGCCGCAGGGTGACCGTGGCGAACAGGAAGACCAGTGAGAGGCCGGCCAGCAGGATCGTCAGCGCGATCTCGTTGGGGGTCTTTTGGCGCTTCGCGCCCTCGACCATGCCGATCATGTGGTCGAGAAA
>JADLEX010000089.1 GCA_020845895.1 Deltaproteobacteria bacterium
CCCCCGGCCAAGTCCTGATCGCCATCGGCCACTCGCAGTCGCAACTTCGGGCACTGTTCGTTGTACGCACAGCTATATCCCGCCCAGACCGTGATCTCGGACGGGCACCACAGCCCGTCGACCACATACGGAGACAGCGGATCGGATTCGTCCGCTCCGACCGGCGAGGTAAGACCGATAAGCCAGCACGCGACCAGACACGCCCAAACATAGCGAGGAGACAACGACATCGCTCGACCCCTTCGTGCACCATCAGGTCCGCGGCCCGACGGCGATGAACGATATAATTTTACGCACGAGTCATAGAACAGCTATATTTTTTCTCATCACAGCGGACTACTTGACACATCGGAACCCAACGCCCAGTAGAACGCCAAGCTCTGCAAGCGGGCGGCGCCTCGACATCCTCATATCGACGGCGTCTTCAAAAAACGCGCTGCTGCGCCAAACCCTGTTCACACCAGATCCAGGTCCAGGTGGATCTGTATCCGGGGTCGGTCGACCAGCGAAATAGCTGTCGCTGTACCAATCATTGACCCACTCTCCGACGTTACCCATCACGTCGTAGAGGCCCCACGCGTTAGGGATCTTGCTCGCCACGGGGTGCGTAATTGCCTCATCATCCTCCGTTAGCCCATACCACGCATTGTCCTCCAGGCACGCCACGTCGTCTCCGCAATAGAATTTGGTGGTGGTGCCGGCGCGGGCGGCGTACTCCCACTCGGCCTCCGTCGGCAGTCGCCCGCCCACCGCCTCGCAGAACGCCTTCGCGTCGTCCCACGACACCATCTCCACCGGGCAGTTGCCGCCGCACGAGGCGAAGTGGCTCGGGTTCGAGCCCATCACCGCGGCGTACTGCGCCTGCGTCGTCTCGGTCGCGGCCATCTGGAACGACTGCGTGAGAATGACCGTGCGCGGCGGGTTTTCGTGGTCCTCGCAGTCCGTGTCGCCCGCCGAGCAGCCCATGACGAACGTGCCCGCGGGGATCGTCACCCACGCAATCTCGGTGTCGTCGTCGCCGCCGTCATCGTCGTCATCATCATCGTCGTCGTCTCCGCTGCCGTCATCGTCGCCGGAGCCGTCGTCGTCACCGGCGCCGCCATCGTCATCGACGTGTTCGTCCGCGTCATCGTCGCCCGACGAGGAGCGCCCACCTCCGTCGTCCCCGCCCCCGCCGCCGCAGGAAGCGGCGAGCAGCACGAGAACGAAGAAAGCCGCCAGAACACCCAACCCCGCCGGTTTCCGTTCGCTACGCATAGGGACCTCCGAAGATCAAAACTCTGCCCGCGTCTCAACAGAAAACACTAATCCCTTAAACGCACGAGTTGTAGCTAAGTGGTTATACACGAAATTTGAAAAATAGTTAATGCATATCATTATTTTTTCGATTCTCGTTTATGCAACTATTTACTTTGATTTCGCCTTTTTCAACCAGATCAGGTGCGTCGCTACTCTCAAACACGAAAAACCGACTGAGGTCACATGAAACCTCTCCAGTGGCCAACTTTCGAATATAGACGTACGTTGGTTGCGAATAGACTCTTTCCGCCTCGTTCAGATTGAATGGCGATTCGCAAATCACATATTCGCCATCAGCGCCGATGTTTTTCAATATTCGATATATGTACTTTCCAAATTCGGTATGAATTCGACGAAGTCTCTCGTTACTAAACGACCCTTCAATCATTCGCGACCGTGGGCAAATCACCAAATAGGGTCTTAGAGTGAATTTGTTTTGGATTCTTGGATTTTGAAATTTCCAATCTTCGCCCCAACATGAAATACTTATTGCTGAAATATACTCTTCTTGCATGGTTCGTTTGGCCACTTGTCGAACACGCTCGAATGAATCCAACACCAAGCGAAGAATTTGAGTATCACGAGACAATGGACGGCGCTTGTGCAAAAATCTAATATATCGAAGTGGGTGAATGAAGGGGACTCCTTCATCACCACCGCCCGGGTAGTAGAAAGTTTGAGAAATTAATATTTCCATGAATTCCCCATCAAGCAACTTGCGAAATCGATCGCGATACCGTGATGCGCTTGTATACTTGCACATCATTATATATCCCATCCATGATCCCGAAGCCATTGGAGAGCCCTTCTGGGAATTTCACTCAACGGATTGCCGTGGTGCGTCGTTCCATCAACATTTATTGAATCGGACCCCGGATGTTGCCGTGATCCAGAATGTGCATGCCACTGAGAGTTTGGATTTGATCCCGTAGGCGGATCAATTCGTCCGATCCCCCTTGGTCCTTGGTCTCTCGCAACTTTGTCTGCGGCTTGGCTGGGAGTACCCTTTGGGCCTCTCGGTGCTTTGCCTGGCGCCTTCACACCGCAAAGAAAAATCAGTGAATTAATAAGATCTGAGACCCCCTGCTCGACCATCTCGTCGGCTTTTTCTCCAAGTCCCATCCCCTTAAAATTTTCACAACCTGCACTTGGCATTGAATTCGGGTCATCTGGATTGAAACCATTCATTACGTCGTCGCATGCGGCATCGATCCCCTGGCCTGCAAGCCCACCAATTAAATTAGCACCCGAAGGCAAAGGCATCTCGTCCAAGCCGTTACCGTCAATAAATCCAAGAGGATTACTATTTGCGTATTCGTAAGGCATAATACTGCCGATGAGATGATCCGGCGTCAAATACCGCCCGATCTTGGGATCGTAATACCGATGCCAGTTGTAGTGGAGGCCGGACTCCTCGTCGTAGTACTGGCCCGGCAGACGCAGGTTCATCACCACGCGCTCGCCCGAGGCCCAGTCGTTCGGCACGCACTCGCTGCGTCCCGTGGCGTCCCGATGATAGCGGCCCCAATCGCACAGCGCGTTGCCGAAGGGGTCGTACTCCGTCGTCCACACGACGCATGCCCTGAGCGTAGCCGAAGGGTCGGCGGATTCGTCCGTCAGGAAGACCGGCGCGCCGCCCGCGAAAGTTGTCGATATCGACGTCGAGAAATCTCGTACAGAATTTTCGTGGTCCGAGGGCAATGCCGATTCCGGTTACGCAGTTTTTGAAAATCGGAACCGAGGGTTCCTTTGTTCACGGATAACGCCGGTGGCGACGTGAGTCAAGAGCGGTCAGCGCATGAACCCGCGCACTTCGTTTGCGGCACGGACATCGCACTGTCGCCGACGGTTGGTCGATTCGACGGGCTTCGTCCTTCCATCACGTAACCGCTCCCTGACGGTCGCGGCTCTGTCGCTGCAACCTGCCGCCGCATCCGGAAGCACCCCCGCCCCTACGGTTGAAAATCCGGGTGCTGCTTGATGAACGCCTGCGCGGCCTGCGGATTCGCCGCGGCAATCTTCTTGTACTGTTCGCGCGCGCCGTCCAGATTGCCGGTCCGGTAAAGAAGCTCCATGTACTGCAGACGCACCCGCACGTCGTCGGGCGTGATCGACACGAGCTTGGCGAAGACCTCTTCGGCTTTGTCGAGTTCCTTGTTCTGAATCATCAGCACGCCGAGCCGGCCGAGCGAGGGCACGAAGTCGGGGCGCAGTTCCAGCGCTTCCTCGAATTTCTTGCGCGCCTCGGCGTTCTGGTTTTTCTTCAGCAGCGCCACGCCCCAGTTGTGGCGGCATTCGTGATGACGCGCGTCGGCCGCGGCGGTGCGCTCGTACATCTCGATGGCCTTGTCGATGTTGCCGTCGCGGAAGTACACGTTGCCGAGGTTGTTGAGCGAAAACGAGTGCTCGGGAAAGCGCTTCACGCTCTCCTCGTAGGCCGTGCGCGCCGCGTCGCGCCGCCCGGTGTTTTCGAGCAGCAGCGCGTAGTTGTAGAAGGCCGACACGTTCGCGGCGTCGAGCTGCTGCGCCTTCTTGAAAAGCGCCTCGGCGTTCGGTGCGTCCTTTTTCATCATCAGGCAGATGCCGCGCGACGACGTGATCATCGAGAGCAGCGTGTCGTCGATCTTGGGATATTTCGGGCGGCCCTTGTCGTCCATGGGCATGTTTGCCTTGTATTTTTCGACGAGCTTTTCCGCCTCTCCCAGCGCCTTTTCGGCATCGTCGAGCCGCCCCGTTCCCGCCAGCACGTCGCCGAGCGCCGCGTGCGCACGCGGGTCCGCGGCGTCGAGCGCGATCATCTTGCGCGCCACGTCTTCCGCGCCCTTCAGATCGCCCTTGCGCCGGTAGAGGTCGAGGCGGTTCATGTGCGTTTCCATCGCGTCGAGATCCTGCACCGCGGGGTCCTGCAGATGGTCGGCCGCCTCCTCGTCGCCGCCGATGTAACCCAGACTCTTGAGCTTCTCGACCATTTCCTTCGTCAGGTTTTCGGGCATCGACGGCATGGGCTCGTTGCGCACGCCGGTCTCGTAAGTCGGCACCGACTGCACGGGGTGCGCGGCGACGAACTCGGGTGTGAAGGCGTCCGTGAGCGCGTGGCCCTCGAAATCCTGCGCGACGGGGAGCCCGAGCGCGTAGAGCACCGTGGGCGCGAGGTCGAGCACCGACGACTTCGGCAACTCGTATCCGGCCTTGATGCCGGGGCCGTTGATGATGAGCACACCATTGAGCTTGTGCCACTTGTGCGCCGTCGCGACCGAGGTGTTCTCGATTTCGGCGAGGCGGTCGTTCTCGCTCTTGAAGCCGTGGTCCGAGCACACGATGACGATCGTGCCGGGCTCCAGCATGGCGAGGAATTTGCCGAGCATTTCGTCGTTGCGTTCGTAGACCTTGTCCATTGTCTGGCTGTACTTGGCGAACAGCTCGTTCGAGATGCCCTCGATTTGCGGCGGGCGGTACTTCATGTACAGGTGGCCCGTCGTGTCGATCGACTCGAAGAAGACGCCGAACAGGTCGGGCTTGTGCTTGGGGTACAGGCGCAGGCCCATCGCCTCGTAAGAACGCAGCGTGGCGAGCATGTACATGAAATGGTGCAGCGGGTTCGTGAACGTGAATTCGCGCCCCGCGCTGGCCTTGTACTCGACCTCCGTGATGTTCATGAAGCGGTCGATGTCGGCCTTGGGCTGCGTGAGCGGCTGGACGATGTCGGGCTCGATCTCGAACATCAGGGCTTCGGGATACGTGCGGCCGATCGCGACCTCTTCCTTGGCATTGCCGAGACCGAAGCCGTGGAATCCGACTTGGTCGGACACCATGAAGCCGTTGACCTTTTCCGCGGGCCACGTCGCCCACCAACCGATAAAGCCGACGGATTTCCCCGCGTCGCTCGCGATATTCCAGATCGCCCGCGTCTCGCGCTTCGCGCTGGTGATGGGCAGGGGGTCGCCGGTCTTGGGGTCGCGCACCATGAACCACGTGATGCCGTGTTTTTCGGGCGAGACGCCCGTGACCATCGTTGTCCAGATGAGCGGCGAGAGCAGCGGCTCGATCGACTGATAGTGCGCCTTGGTGCCGGTCGCGATGAGGCGCTGAAAGTTCGGCAACTTTCCCGCCGCCATGAGCGGATCGAGCAGTTCCCACGTCGCGCCGTCCACGCCGATGATGGCGACGCGCGTTTTTTCCGCGCTTTGCCGCCAGCGGTCCGCACCCTCTTTTGGGCCGGACGAGCAGGCGACGACGAACGCCAGAATTCCGAACGCAACGATCACACGGCGCATGCCGAACCTCCGAGTCGTGCGCATGCTACGTTCCTCGCCCGTTTTTGCAAACGCGGATGCGGATCTATCGGGGCTTCTCGGCGACCAGAATCCCCGCGTCGCCGAGCCCCCACCAGTCGAGCAGACGCAGCGGCCAATAGAGCAGCCGGTGGACGAGTTTCGACGCGTCGATTCGCCGGGCGAGCGCTTCGCGCGGTCCGCCCGTGGCGGCGTAGACCATGCTGCGCGTCCACGACGCGGTGGAGCTGTGCGCGAGCGTCCAGATGGCACGCAGGCCCGCGATGTTGACGGCGCGCTGAAGATCGCGCGGCGAAAACAACGTGTAGTGGCGCGGCTGTTCGAGCGCGAACCAATACGTGCCGAACACGCGCGCGCAAAGGCCGGTGCGCCACGGCGTCCAGAGCACCAGCCGCCCGCCGGGCGCGAGCAGATCGCGCGCCGCGGCGAGCGCGCCGACGGGGTCGGTGAAGTGCTCGATCACCTGATTCATCGTGACGAGATCGTATCCGCCGACGAGGGCGCGCGCGGCGTCTGGAAAATGACCGGTCGTGACGGCGAGGCCTCGCTCGCGGGCGATATCGGCCGCGCGGGCGTTGGGCTCGATGCCGTCCACGCGCCAGCCCATCGCCTGCATCTCGACGGCGAAGTTGCCGATGCCGCACCCGACGTCGAGCATGCGCCGCCCCTCGCCGGGCATGGCGACGGGGTTGAAGCGCGCTTGCGGCGTCCACGAAAAAGCCCTGAGCAGCGCGCGCTTCACGAGACCGCCGGGAAGCGGTCGCCGCGCTTTTCTTTCGAGCAGGTCGCGCCGCCACGGGCCGGTGCGCCCCGCGCCCGACCGCGCCGGCGCCGGGCGCGTGTAGACGATGTAGTCCTCGGGGTAGTACGCGCCGATGTGGCCCGCGGGAACGCGGGGCTCCTGGCGGAACAGACCGCAGAACAGACAGCGCGCCACGGTGAACGTGCCGGGGCCTCCGCACAGGCGGTCGGGCGCGGTCCATTCAGGGATCGCGTGGATCTCGCCGCACAGCGGGCACGGCGCGCTTTCGAGCGCGAAATCGATGTTGTCGTCGTCGTTCAAGTTGAATATCCCGCAGCTGCCCCGCTAATATCAGGTTCGCGCGCGAACCCCAAGCCCGCGCGCCGCGACGATCGGAAACCCAGCTATGCGCATGGCCTACGCAGCCGCCATCCTCTTCTTCGTCGCGCTCGCCGCGCCCACGTGGCAGTGCGGATCGAGTGAGGAGATCTACGACGAGAGCGATCTCACGCCCGCCGAGCGCTGCGCGAAAGACTGCGACATGATCTACGCGTGCGGCTTCGCGCTGCCCGACGATCTCACCGGCGCGCCGCTCTCGCTCGCGGCCTGCCGCGCCGGATGCGACGACGCCCCCGGCAACGTGGACTGCCTCGACGACTGCCGCGAGTCCTACACATTCAACGAGACGTGCACCGATGTGGAGCCGTGCGTGAGCGACGCGTGCGGCATTCCGCTCACCGTCCCCGGTCTTTGAACAGGTCGTCCATCATCTCTTCCCACGCCCTGCCCATGCGCCGGTCGTTGAAGATGTCGCGCACACGCTCGAAACCGCGCACACCCATGCGCGTCGCGAGCTCGGTATCGCCCAGCAGCCGCTCCATGGCCGCGCGCAGCGCGTCGGCGTCGCCCGGCGGAACCAGCAGCCCCGTCTCGCCGTCCTCGACGTAATCCTCCACGCCCATCATCCGCGTGGCGATGACCGACTTTCCCATCGCCATGCAAAACAGCACGCTGAGCTGACCGAGCGAATGTTGCCGGTCCGGCAGGGGAATGACGACGAAGCGCGCGTCCTCGACGAGGTCCTGATACTTGTCCGCCGGCATGAACGGCACGAAACGCACCTCCGGCGGAATCGGCACGCCGTCGCGGTCGTCCTCGCCTAGGCCCTCGCGGCCCGCGACGAGCAACGGCGTGCGGGACGCGATCGGCGCGTACGCGCGCAACAGCGTGGCCCAATCGCGGAATGCCTTGCCGTGATGCCCCGAGGCGAGGATTGGTCCCGTGCCCGGTTCGCCGAGCGGCCGGCGCTTGGGATACGCGCCGATGCCGATGGGGATGTATCGGGCGCGATCCGCGAGATCGCCCAGGTGCTCGCGATAGAAATCGAGCTGGCGCCGCGACGCATAAACGAGTCGGTCGAATCGCCGCGCCGCGAAATGCACGAGGGCTAGACGATTTCCCGCCGGGCGACCCAGCGTTTCGACATCGAACACGACGAGCGGCGTCCGTCGCCCCGTCAGACGAAACATCATCGCGAGCGGCAGCCCCACCTGCGACGAATACGCGACGACTACGTCGTAGGCGAACGAGCGGAACCACGCGACGAGCGGCGCGAGCAGGTAGAAACGCAGTCGGAACCGCTCGAAACGCGTCCACGCGCCAAGCGCGAAAGTGCCCATGAGCGAAAGGCGCGGTCGGCGTTCCCACTGCGAAAAAAACGCGTAAGCCCCGCCCTGCCCCGCGTCGCGCAGCGGCCAGTTGGCGAGAAACAGAATGCGCGGCGCGTCAACCGGGGGCGGCATCGTGGGTCTCGGCCTGCGCCATGCGTCGCAGGATGATCGAGAACGCGAAGGGCAGAATCGCGACGTAAGGCTCCTCCATGATGTACTCGTGGAAAAACCAGTACACGATCATGACCGCGAGAAAGAGCGTGAACGCGATGCCCAGCGCCTCGACGACGGGGTCTTTTGCCCGGCGCACCACCTCGCGCAGGTTGCGAAACGCGATTACGTAAGTGCCGATGAAGGCGGCGAGCGAAAAGATGCCGGTCTCGGCGAGCATGCGGCCGTAATCGTTGTGCACGGGCACGCTCTGCGGCATCGAGAGCGACGAAACCTCCCACGCCAGACTGCGCCACGGCACGGGGAATCGCTGCATGAAGTCCCACGAGTGGATCGTGTAGGTCTTGAATCCGTAGCCGAGCAGTGGGTGCTCGGTGAACGCCATGAGCGCGTTGTACAGGAAGTAGAATCGGTCGAGGTAGATCTGATCGCCTTCCTGCGTGAATCGGGCTTCCATGGCGTCGTACACGTCGGCGGGGAAAAAGAACGTGAACAGGATGAGCATGATCGCCGAGAGCGTGAGCAGCGTGAAGGTGGTGCGCCACAGCCGAGCCTTTTCGGGTTCGAAGAAGTAGTAGAGGAACAGAAACCCGCCGGCGAGCACCACCGCGATGCGCGTGAAACTGAAAAAGAGACCGACCGCGAGCACCACAAGCACGCCGCCCCACAGCACCTTTCGCCCGTCGATGTTGCGAAAGAAAAACGTCAGCGAGATGGCGGTCGGCAGAAGCAGGAACATGGCGAGGCGCGGTCCGGACTCGAAGGTGCCCGACGCGCGGCGGATCGCGCCGATCGCGTAGCTGCTCACGATGTCCATGCTGTGAACGTTGAAGTGATACGCGGGAAAGAACCACGGCGAGACGATGCTCTGCGCCATCGCGAGCAGCGACTGCACGACTCCCCACGCGAGAATGATCGTCGCGAAGACCACCAGGTGCCGGCGCGTCTCCATGGACATGATGAGCGCGAGCGCGAACACGAGCGCGAAGATGTAGTACTTCATGCCCGTGATCGAGTAGGCGGGATCGACCGAGTTGAGAATCGACAGGAAGCAGATGGCGACGTACGCGGCGACCCATTTGTAGAGCGGTTCGATTCGCGGTCGTTCGCGCCGAAGCACGATCTGCGAGAAGTAGAAGCCGAAGGCGACGAGGGTCATGAAGGTGACGACGCGCAGCCGCTCGCCCAGCAAGTTGACCCACGACAGCGGCAACATGCCCACCGTGGCGTACACGACGAGGATGGGGCTGCGCAGTAGCAGCGTGACGGCGACGAGCACCGTGACCGCGGCGAAGGCGAAGACGAGGTTTTTCAGCGCGAGCGCCGCGACAATGAGCGCGAATGCGACGAGCAGCGCCGCCTCCCAAAACCCGCGCGGAACGCGGCTGATCGTCTCGTCGGTCCACACCGCGGCGCGGCCGACGGCGTCGTCGATACCGCGCCAGGTGCGCTGCACGACCCGCGCGATCATCGGGGCCGCCCCGAGCCGGCGCGAAGTCGGCAAACAAAGGTGAAGGTCGTCTGCGCCCACAGCGGGCGGATGCGGCGGCGATACACGTCGTAAAACGGCGTCGGGATCAGTCGACGCTTCCAGCTTTTCAAGCCGAATTCACGCGAACGTTCGTAGTCGACGCTCTCGACCTCGAGCCCGGCCTCGCGAAACGCGGCCAGATAATCGCGCATGCCGACCGGGTCTTCGATGTAGCCCAGGTCGCGCGCCCACTGGCTCTCGGCATACGCCTTCGCCCGGTTCACAACCGGCAACACGGGCTCGACGAGAATCATGCGACTATTCTCGTCCATGACGCGCGTGAGCACCTGAAGCAGCTTGGCCTTGCGTAGCGAGTGATGCAGCGCCTCCATGAGCAGCACGTAGTCATAACGTCGTTCGAGCTTTCCGGCCTCGGCGAGATTCGCGATGTCGTAGAAATCCGCGGTCACGCACCGGATGCGCGACATGTCGCCGCGAAGGCGCGTCACGCAGTCCGTCGCCTGCGCCTCGAAATCGGGCGAAAGGTCCACGCAGTCGAAACGCGCTGTGGGATGCGCGGCGGTGATGATCGCGGGCACCGTGGGATGGCCCGAACCCACGTCGAGACCGATCTTTCCGTTCCAGTCGAAACGCGAGAAATCCCGCAGCACTTCGGGGCGACGCGCCTCGCCCATCGCGGCGTCGAAGGGTTTGCCGAACTCGGTTTTCACGGATTTTTCGACGGCGATGATGGCGGATTCTGTGGTCATGCCGGATGTCCGGGGCGCGCGGACTTGGCCGCGAGAATGGTCACCACGTCGCCGAGGTCGAACGCGTCCGCGAGGCGCAGGGGGACATTCAGAAGGCGACGAAGCATGGTACTCGATTCGATCCGCGCGGCCAAACGCACGTGCCCGCGCGACGCCGCATACCGCGCCGCGCTGCGCTGCACCGCGCGCACGCTGGTCGCGGGGCGTTCGGCGTGAACCTCGAACCCGTGCTGGCGCAGGAGCGAACGCAGACCGAATCGCGACGGAATGTGCAGGTGCCTCGGCGGATCGAGGTTGTACCAGTGCGCGGGCCAAAGGCGCTGCTGCCATCCGTCGCAGACCGGCGCCCACAGGAGCAGCCGCCCACCGTCCTCCAGCAGCCGCCACGCGGCGTCGAGCGCCGCGCCGGGATCGGGCAGATGCTCGATCACGTTCGCCATCACGATGACGGAGAACGGCGCGTGGTCCGCCAGCAGGTGTGCGTCGTCGGAAAAGCGACCGGTCACGACGCGCAGTCCGGAATCGATCGCGCGTGCCGCCGCCGCGCCGGCCGGTTCGATCCCGAACGCCGACCAGCCGAGCGCGTGATACTCCGAGAGCAATTCGCCGCTGCCGCAACCGACGTCGAGCAGGCGCCGCCCGTCGCCCCAAAACGCGAGAAGATTGTAACGGCCCCAGGTGGTGTGGCTGAACACACGCGCCATAAGCACATCCCACGCGCGATCGGCGATCATGCGCCAGACCGACGGTCGCCCCGCCGCGCACCAGTCCGCGAAACGTCGCCGCAGCCGATGCGTGGGACCCGGAATCACCGCGAGGTTCGTCGTGATCGGGCGGATGTGCGCCTCGTAATCGGGCGGATAGAGCCGCGCGATCTCGTCTTTTACCGGCGCGGGATCGAGTCGCCATCCACTGCACGACCGGCAACGCACCACCCGGAACGCGCCGGGAACCACGCCGGTCGGGTCCGGGGCGACGACGACGGGATCCGTTGCGACATCGCCGCACAGGGCGCAACGCGTGGATGCAAGCGTCACGTTCACGGCGTCGCTCCCCCATCGAGACGACGTCGTTCGCGGATCAGCCGCGCGAACAGCACCGCCGAAGCGACCACGCGCACCGCAAGCCGCGCGTACACCGCGCCCATCGCACCGCACATCAGCATGAATGGTCCCATGAGAAGGATGACCGCAATCGGCCGAATCGTGGACGCCCAGTAGAACACTCGCTGCAAATGATCCTGCGAGATGTAATACGTTTCGAGATAGGTCACGACAAGCCCCGCCAGCGCCGACGCCACCATCCAGATCACGAGACTGATCGAGTCGACGTACTTCGGAAACAGCAGCGAGATGACCATGGGGAAAACGAGCGCGAGCCCGACGAACATCAACGCGATGACGGCGAGGAGAATGGGGAACTTGCCGGAAAATTTCGCCGCCGCCTCGCGGGCGTCCATGCGCACCGCCTTGGGCCACGCGAGACGGTTCATGAACACCGAGAGCACGTGGATCGGCTCGGTGATGTTCGCCGCGAGCGCGTACGACGCCATGGTTTCGAGCGGGTAGAACGTGCCCACCAGAAACCGGTCGATGTAATGCGAGACGCTGTTCACCGCCGCGACGAGCGAGAGGTTCCAGCCGAAGCGCGAGAACTCCGGATCGCCCTCGCGATTCACGAGGGTGCGCGCGAGCATGGCGTAGGCGATCAGGTTGCCAACGCCACGCACGCCGAGGTTCGCCGCGATGATCGCGGGTAACGGCCAACGCGCCGCCCCGGCGACGAGGATCGCGCACGCGGTCGCGACATTGACCGCGCTGTTGTAGCGGGCGTAGCGCGCAAATTCGCGTCGCCCGTGCAGATAGGTCTTGTAGTCGTCCGCCGCGAACGCGAACGGGTACAGAACGCATGCGGCCATGGTCGCGGCCGCCACGTCGGCGCGGCCGTCGATGTGAAACCAGATCGCCGCGCCCGCCAGTGTCAGCGACGCCGCGAATCCGCCCGCGAGCCGCCGCCGCAGCGCGTCGCGCCACACGCCCTCGTGACCCCGCGCGATGCTGCGCACCATGGCGTTGCTGATGCCCGGCAGCGTCAGCGGCAGGACGAGCAGCGCGGTGCTCAGCACGTAGCTGTACGCGCCGTAGTCCGACTTCGCCATCCAGTTTGTCAGCGCGAGGGTGGTGGCGAGGCTCGTCGCCATGTTGATCGCCTGGTCGATCGACAGCCACGCGCCGCCCTTGGCGACGTAGTCGAAATCCATGTTGAGCAGCCGCCCGACGCGCCGGACGATTGACGTCTTCATGCGAGCGCCTCGCGGAAAATCGCGGCGAAACGGTCGGCCATGTGATCCACGGTGTACGCGTGTTCGACGTGCGCTCGCGCCGCCGCGCCGATACGTGCGCACAGCGCCGGATCGGTCGAGAGCCGATGGATCGAGGCGCGAAGTCCCTCGGCGTCGCCCGGCTCGACGAAGACGACGTTGTCGCCCGGCGTCAATCCGTATCCTTCCGCGAGCGCCGACGTGCGACTGACGATCACGGCCTTGCCGCACGCCATCGCCGACAAGAGCGAAATCGTCGCGCCCGTGTACGGATTTTCCCGCACCGGCAGGATGACGAACTTCGCGGCGGCGATTCGCGCCGCCAGCGCCGCGAAGTCGACCGGCGGTGAAACGCGCCACGACGGCGGGATCGCCGTCCCGTCGAGGCGATCGGGAATCGCGATCACGTCGATCGGTCCCGTAAATTCCCGCGTGGCGGCCGCGAGCGTCGGCCAGTCGCGCATCGGGTCGAGGCCGAATGCGAGCGGCGGCGCGTCGCCCGTCCCGCCCGGCCGATAGAAGCTCGCATCGACGCCGAAGGGCACAAAGACCGCGCGACCTCCGTCCATGCCGAAACGTGTCACCAGTTCGTCCCGCTCGCGCATGCTGAACGCGACGACGCGCGCCGCGGACCCGGCGAGTTCGCGGTACCACCGAAACAGAGCGCCGCGCACGTCCGAAAAAGACTGCGTGAGGCCGATGGAGCCGTACACCACCGGCGCGCGAAAGAGTCCGCGCCGACGCAGCCACAGGATCGGCAGCGCGGACGAATCCGCCGTCGCGAAGACGAGATCCGCCGAGCGAAGACGCGGCAACAGGCGCTTCGCCTGCCACCAATGAAAGCCGATCCGTCGCCCTCCCCCGGAGAGCGCGTCGTCCGCGGCTTTGTAAAGTCTGCCGATGCCTCGAATGTCGTGGCCGATGTCGTCGAATTCGGCGTCGAATCCCCGCTCGCGGATCGCGTGCAATCCGTACAGGGAGTCGTCGGGCGCGAGACCCGCCGCGAATGCCGCCGCTCGTTCCGAACGAACGCGGTTGTATACGAACAGGACCTTCCGACTCGTCACCGGACCTCCGCGACAACGGCGTCCAGGATCGCGCGCTCGCGCTCGATCGCACGCGCGAGGTCGTAGTGACGCCCGGCGTGTTCGGCGGCCGTTCGTCCCAACCGATCACGCAAAATCGTATCGTCCGCGAGCCTTCGGATCGCCCCGGTCCACGCCTCGGGCGACGCCGGAACGAGCAAACCGGTTTCGTCGTCCGTCAGCACTTCGCGGATACCCTCGACATCGGCCCCCGCGCACGCGAGTCCACACGCCATGGCCTCGATCAGGGCTTTGGGGTGACCCTCGATCAGGCTGGGGAGCACGAAGACGTCCGCGTCGGCGTAAAACGACGGGAGGCGGTCGTGCGCGACGGTGCCGACGAAATCCACGTCGAGCCCGTGCGTTGCGAACACGCGCTCCAGCATCGCGCGTTCCGGGCCGTCGCCGACAAGGGTCAGGCGAATTCGTTCGCGAATCGGCGCGAGAGCCGGACCGAGAATCGCGAGGTTCTTTTGTGCGCTGAGCCGCCCGACGAAGAGCAGCCGCGCCCGATCGCCGGTCGGCACGCGCCCATTCGGTCGAAATCGCGCGAGGTCGACGCCGTTCGGAACGAGGTGCGTGGTCCCCGGCCCGATCATCGCGCGCACGTGCGCCTCGAGCGCGGGTGTGGTGCAGATGACCGCGCGGGCGCGGCGGACGGCGGCCAGCGCGACGCGATCAACGAGCCACGCATAGAACGGTCGTCCCTTGCGGCGCATGAATTCGCCGTAGGGATAGCCGTAGGTCACGACGAGCGGCTTTTTCCACAGAACGCTCGCGATGACGGCGGGGATCGCCGCACCCGCCTGCATGACGCGCAACACCGAGCACGAACGAAAGAGCGAGCGATGCAGCCACGGCATGGCGAACGCGTAGATCAACCCGCGCCAGCCCGGCCGCCCCTCGACGTATTCCGCCCGTTCGCCCGCCGGACCGCCCTCGCCGTAACCGAAGATCTTCGCGTCGCGAAACACCGAGGTCCACGCGGGTACGTAGAAGTGCTCGAAACGCGGTCGCTGGCCTTCGCGTTCCATCGTGCCCGGACCGTCGCCCGCGTTGAGGATCACGCCGATCCGCGAATGCGCGGCCTTCGCGACCAGATCGCGGTGAATCGCATCGGTGCGTTTCGCGCAGTCGGCCCACGTGAAACGCGCGGCGACGGTTCGCGCCGCGAGTTCGCCCATGGCGCGCAGTCGATCGGAATCGGCGAGCAGTTCGTGCACGCGACGCACGAACGCGGGTCGGTCCATCACGTCGCAGACGAGACCGGTCACGCCATCGTCGACGACCTCGGGCAGCGAACCGCGATTGGAGACGACGGCCGGCACTCCCGCGGCCATGGCTTCGACGACGGCGAGTCCGAATCCTTCGAGCAGGCTCGGGAAGACGAAGAGATCCATCGCGCGGTACCACACGGCCTTCTCGCGCGAGTCCACGCGCCCCGCGAAGGTGACGGCGCCCGACAGACCGAGTTCCGACACTCGGGCGCGCAGCCGGTCCACCACCTCGCCGGTCGCATCCGCGCCGATGAAAACCAGGTGACGCGAGGGATCGAGGCGGTGAAGGTCGGCGAAGATCTCCAACAGATAGCCGGGATTCTTTCGTTCGGTCATCGCGCCGACGAATCCGATGACGGACCTGTCGGCGAGACCGAAGGAGCGCTTCGCGGCGCTTTTCGTCTCGGGCGCGCCGTCGAATGACGTCACGCCGCCGTAGGTGACGTGCACGCGCGCGGGATCGAGCCCCAGCTCGCGAGTGGCCTGCTCGCGCGAGAACCGGCTCGTGACGATCACGGCATCCGCGCGGCGGCAGACGAAACGCAGCACGCGATTGCGCAGCCGCTCGTGATCCTCGATGTGAAAGACGTTGGCCACGATGGGCACGCGCGCGAGGAACCGAAACGCCAGCGCCGCGGGCCCCACGAAATACGGATCGGTCACGCGCAGGATCTCGAACCGGCGGCCCGCACCGAACCAGAGCCAGACCAGCGCGAAGAAAAAGACGAGGTTCGAAATCACGGGACCGAGCTTGTAGGTGCGCTCGATACGCACCGGCCACACGTCCCAGTTGGCGCGGGGGGTGTGGTCGAAGCGAAACGCGAGCGGAATCAGGCACGGCACGCCCAGATCGGCGAGGGCTTCGAGCAGCTTGAGGTGAAAGACGCCGCCGCCGAACGTGTTCTCGGGCGAGAGCGCCATCTGCGGCGAGCACACGCGCGCGGGACGCGAAGGGGACTTCGATATCGCGGCGCGGTCGCTCATGCGCCCATCACCTCGCGGTAGAACGCTTCATGACGATCGAGAACCGACTCCGCCGAAAACTTCTCGGCAAGAAGCTCTTTTCCCGCCTCGCCCATTCGGCGGCGCTCGTCCGCGCTCAGGGCCAGCACCGCGCAGATCCCGTCGGCGAGCGCCGCAGGGTCATTGCGCGGCACGAGGCGGCCCGTGACGCCGTCGATCACGGCCTCGGCATTTCCGCCGGAATCCGTCGCCACCACGGACCGCGCCGCGCTCATCGCCTCGAGCAGCACGCGCGAGAACGGCTCCTGCCAGCGGGACGGCAGCACGACGACGTCGGCGTCCCGGTAGAGCGCCGCGAGTTTCGACGACTCGATCTGACCCAAAAAGATCATCGCGGGACCTTCGCCCTCGTATTCTCGCCGCCCGGCCACCACGCACAGCGCCTCGGGGAATCGCCGCGCGACGATCGACATGGCCGCGCTGATCACGGCCGCGCCCTTGCCCAGCGAATAGCGTCCGACGAAGAGGACGATGCGGCGGCCCTCGATCCGCAGGTCGCCGGCCCACGGCGTCGTTTGGCCTGCCGTCGCGGGCGGGAGATTGGGAATCGTGGTCGTTCTGACGGGCGCGACGGCCGCGTCGCGAAAGATGTCGCGAACGCGCTGGGACACGAATATCGCGCCGTCCATGCCGCGAAGCGCATCCGCCGCCGCCGCGTGGTTCACCCATTCCAGCGAACGCCGGATGTCGTGCCGCACGCGAGCGGAGGCTCCGAGCGTCACATCGTAGGTCTCGCGATAGAGGCCGCAGCAGCGAAAAAAGTCGGCGCGCCCACACGCGACCGGAGCCCGGTTCTGGTCGTGCAGGCAGATCGAGATCGGGCACAGGGCGCGATAGTCGCGAATCGTGGAAACGCGCGGCGCTGATGAGCGCACGCGCCCCGCCGCGGCCATCGCGTCGTATCCGTGCGCATGAATCAGGTCGGTCCGTCGTTGGTTCGCGACCTCGTCGATCCAACGCGCGAAACGTCGATGAAAGATCGGATTGCCGAAGGCATAGCTGGGCAGGGCGCGATCGTCTCCGGGCCGGCGCCGCGCCAAGCGCATGCGTTCCACGCGCACGCCCGCGACGTGAAGTTCACGGTCGTGCTCGTCCTCGTCCGGCGACGGAGCGCTGCCGAAACCCGTGGTCGCGACGACGACTTCGTGGCCGCGCCCGGCCAGCGCGAGCGCGAGCAGTCGGCTGCTTCGCTCCGCGCCGCCCGGCGCGTGCGGCGTGAAGTATTCATTAACCAGCAGAAGGCGCACGCGAATCGTCCCCGGCGCGGGTCAGCACCATGCGAAAACCCGTCGTGTCCTGCGGGCGGTGTTTCACGGCCGTCCGCTTGTACTGTTCGAACCGCTCGTAGAGCGGCAGCGAAAACGCGCCGAAGAAATCGAAAAATCCGTAAAACGGCGAATCGATCACGACCGGCGCGACCTCGCGATCGGCGAAACCGCCTCGGCGGCATTCGTCGCGCAGTTCATCGAGCGTGTATTCGACCACGTGCGTGGGATCGCAGTAATAACGCAGGCCGGCCATCTTCTTGAGACGCTTGTATCCCGTCTCGGAATTCGGCGCGGACAGCAGGAGAGTTCCACCCGGCACGAGCACGCGGCGGATTTCGGACAAAAACAATTGCCGCAGGTCGAGGTGCTCGATCACATCGAAAGCCATGACGACGTCGAACGATGCGTCGGCGAAGGGCAGCAGCCGGTCCGCGTCAGCCGCCACGAAGGTCACGTTCTTTCGTCCGTCCCACTTCGCGTTGAAATTCGCCACGTACAGCAACTGCTCGTCGCGGTCGATTCCCACGACTTCCTGTGCGTGGGCCGCCGCATTGATGGCGTGCATGCCCTGGTTGCAACCGATGTCGAGCACGCGCCGCGCGCCGCGCAGGTGCGCGTCGTACCAGTAGTGCTCCTGGTTGTCGCGCAGCAGATGCTTGGGGTGAATGGCCTCGATATGCTTGCGCGTGAGCTTGACGACGTGCGGCGCGAGGCGCTGGAGATTGGCGCTGATTTTGTCGAAGACGACGAGCCCGGCTCGCAGGAGGATCTGGCGGCCCGGACGCGGGGGACTCAGCTTGGGGATGCCCCGCGAGCCGGCGTAACGGCCCAGGTTGATCGCGATCCGCCGCCTCGGCGCATCGAGCAGGTGCCGCCACGTCGAAACGCGGCGCAGCGCCGTCCACTTGTCGTACGCCCCGCCCGCCAGGACGTCCCACAAAAGGCGCGACACGCGGTAACGCTCGACGCCCGCCCCGATGCGCACCCGCGCCGCTGACTCGTTGTAGAACCGCGAATAGAGTTCGTCGGACGTTTCGTTGTGGCTGTGATACACGGCCGCCGACGGTTCATAGACAATGCGACGTCCGGCGCGCAGGCGTTCGAGCGCCCAGGCGAGATCCTCGGAGTACGGCAGGTCTTCGTCGAACGGCAGCGTCTCCCAGTCGGCGCGGCGGATCGCGCCGTTCGCGTTCTGGTACATGATCGGCGAATCGACGTGCAGATAGAGGCGTTCGGTGCCGTAGCGGCGAAGAAGCCCGCGGCGATCGAAGGGGTTGCAGTCGGGATGAGGCAGCGGTTTGCCGACCACCGCGCACACATCCGGATCGGCGAAGGGTTTCAGCAGATTCGCGAGCCAGTCCTTGTCGAACGGGATCGCGTGGGCCGAAAGCGAAACGAGGATCGAACCCTTCGCTTCGCGCATCCCGACGTTGAGTGCGCGGCCGTAGGTGAATGTCGCGGCGGGAATCTCGATCAGGCGGACTTCCGGAGCCTTGCGCACGATGCCCGGCGTCGCGTCGGTGCTGCCCGAATCGACGACGATGATCTCGAAGGCGACCCGGCGCTGGGCGCGCACGCGCGCCAGCACCTCGCCGATGTGGCGCTCTTCATTGCGCGTTCGGATGATGATCGATGCCTGAAGCATCCGGCAATTCCCCCGTCGGCCCGTTCGCCGAATTCCGATCTTCGATGCGCGCGAGCGACACGTCGCTCCAGATCATGACGCCTTTGCCGCTGTCGGTCTCTCCCGCGCCACCATGCCGACGCAGCCGCACCCGTATGGCGGGCAGATCGTCGGGCACCGTGAATTCGACGGAAAGCGTCACGGGTCCGCCGCCCGCGGACTTGGCGACGTCGTGATCGGGCGGGGCCGAAACATAACAGACATCCCCGGCGGAAAACAGGTCGGGCGACACCGGATGGACGACCTCGATCCCCAGTTTCACGCGCGGATCGAAGCCTTGGACTTCGAGCTTCGCCCGGAGTCGATACGACGCGCCTTCATCCAAAGGCACGTCCTGCGTGACGTGAAACCAGTTCGCGGGCCCGCGCGACATCGCGACACGCAAAGCCCACGTCCCGCGCGTCACCTTTACCCCGTCGACCTCGACCGCCCTCCAGTCGTGAAAGTGCGAACCGAGGTCGTCGCGAAAGTCCCCGTTGGCAATCAGTTCTGCGCCTTCGGAGATCGGCAATGCGGCGAGCTCGCGCGAGCGTCGCCACGCACGCTCCGATTCGTCGAAGATCCACCGATCGAAAAGCCATCGCGACAGCCGTTCGCGGGCGTTGGCGCGATCGGGTACGATCGCCATCACTCCGTCCATCGCGGCCGGCGAGTACCACGCCGTTTCGACCGCGGACTCGAGACCCTCGTGGCTCAGATCCAGCGACCGGCGAAGATGACCGAGCGACTCCTCGACGCGGCCGTAGACCATCGCGAGCTTTCCGATCTCGAGCCACCGCTCGGGGCGCTGCGGATCGAGACGCATGGCGGCGTCCAGTTCATCGAACCATTCCGCGACCTGCGCATTGTCGGGCGGCAGCGCGCCCCGACGAGCGAGCGCCTCCTCGGCGAAGACGCGCCAGAACCGCGAATCCGCATCGAGACGATTGCGCCGGGCAGCCTCGTCGTAAGATCGGATCGCCTCCTCCAGCAACCGCCGATCCATGGCCGCGCGATCTCCGGAGTTCCGCACACCGAACCAAGCGGACAGCGCGGATCGCGGAATGTCGTCGCGAGTCGCCGCGACGAGCCGATGCGCGAAGCGCCCGCGCTCGTACCATGCCTGATCGTCGGCGGGATTTCGCCCGACGGACGATTCCAACAACGACGCCCGCGCGGCGGCGTCGTCGGCGCCCACGGGGTCGGGCGACGTGAGCGCGAGGTTTCGGTACTGGGCCAGCCGCGCGTAGGCGAAGCCGATGCGCGCGGCATGGTACGCGGCCGCGACGCACACGAACCCGACGGCGACGATGATCGCACGGCGCATCATGTCCGCGACTCCATCAGGTGACGTTCGGAAACCGTCACCGCGATCGCCAGCAACGCGAAGGCCGTCACCAAATTCGCCGGCACCGACAGGTTGAAGTCGACGAGGCCGTGCAGCCCGATCGCCAGCACCCCGGCGAGCGCGCCGAGTGCGCGGGTTCGCGCGAACCGGCTCTGCCGATCCCGCACGGCTTTCACCGTCCGGCGAAAGACCGCAACGACGCCGCCGTAGAACAGCGCGAAACCGACGATGCCCGTCTCGATCGCCATCTCCAGGTAATCGTTATGGGCATGATCGTAATAGGCGAGGATCTCTTTCGGGCGATACATCGCGAACGCATCGGCGAAGGTGCCGAGCCCTGTCCCGAAAATCGGCGCATGGGACCAGACGCGAACGCACGCGGCGTATACGCGCGGTCGCGCATCGGCCATGCGGGCCTCTTCGGTCAGGTGTGCCCAGCGCGGGTTGAGCGGTTCGACACCGATCCAAATCAGAAACGCGAACAGGCAGACGGAAAACACGACCAGCGCGGGCCAGATGCGTTTCGGGAGTTGATCGCGTTGATAGACGAAGCCGATGGCGCCGGCGGCGACGGCGAAGCAGATCGGCGCGGCGCGCGACCCCGCGGCGAACATCGCCCCCAGGCCGAGCATCACGACGAAGCCGACGATCACCGCTTTCTCGAAGACGCCATCCCGGGCTTTGGTGCGCCGCGAGGACCGGTCGATGGCGTCGATCGCCGACGCCGCGGCAAGGCAGAGCGTCATCGCGAGATACGCGGCGTAGTGATTCCGGTTGATGAAGGTGCCCGTGGCGACGTCGACATACGCGCGCTTGACGTGGCCGAGGACCTCGCCGCTGCCGCTGCCCCACACAACCAGTCCGTAGAACGCCTCGAACGCCCCGACCGCGATGATCACGCCGATCAGCCGGCGCATTTGGCCGCGCGAGCGATAGACGCGCGTAATGGCGTAGTAGAGAGTGAACGCGACGCCATACGTCAAGAGCGAAACGACAGCCTTGTCCGGCGCGGGATGCGTGGGCGCGAACCTCCCGGGAACGAAGTTCTCCGATGCGCCGAGCCACGCGGCCCATGACGCGGGAACTGGCAGAAGTTGCGCCGCGGCCGACGCCGCGAAAAGCCCCCACAATGCGAGCGGAACATCGAGTCGGCGCCCGGCGACATCCGACGGCGGGGGACCGCGCCACGCGCGCGCGGCCAGTGCGATCGCCAGCACCGATGCGGCGACGATCGCCGGCGCGCGACGATGCCAGCCGACGCCCGCGAACGCGATCGGCAGGTCGATCAGGATGGCGAGAACAAGGACTTCGATGAATCGATCTAAACGGGGCGGTTTGCGCGTCGGCATGGGGGCCTACGCGGATTTTCGGATCTCGTCGACCGCCCGTTTGCGGGTGCGTCGCCGCTTCGTGGGGTCGGCGGAACCGTCTTCGTCGCTGCGATAGTAGTGGTAGTAGTAGTAGTACCGATACCCCTCGCCGCGGATGTTGAAGTCGTTGAGCA
>JADLEX010000090.1 GCA_020845895.1 Deltaproteobacteria bacterium
ATCGCTGACGAGCACGCACCGCGCGCCCTTCGGCAGAAACCGCGTGAGCGTGTGGCGGTAAATGATCTCGTTGACGGCGTGCGCGCCGCCGATGCCCTCGGCGCACGGTCCGCAGACGATCAGCGTGCCGTTTTCAGCCAAGCACAGCGCCGCGGGCGGCACCGCCTTGGTGATCTGGTAGATGTTGATCGCGGTGGGATCCCCCGCGCCCGCGATCACGAGGTCATGGCGTTTCACGGGCACCTCGCCGACGGCACGCGCGAGCGGCACGAGCGCGCGGTGAGCGGCCACGACGTCGCCGAAGGCCGCGCGCACGAGCGAGCCGTCGGCATTCGTGACGACGTTGAAGATCGCGACTTTCTTCAGCAGGCGGACGAGCGCCTCCTGATGGTCCCGCGCGGGGTTTTGATCGGCCACGCCGAGCCACGCGCCGGGCCGGTCGCGCAGCGAATGATTCGCCGTGATGTCCACCGCGCCGGCTACGCCGGGAAGAATCGCCTTCGCCCCGCCCGTGAATCCCGCGAAATAGTGAGGACGCACCGCGCCGAGCGCGATCACGGCGTCGGCCTCGGCCACTTCGCGATTCACGTGGAATCCGAACTCGCCCGCCCCCACTCGTCGAAGCCGCGCGGTATCGTTCGCATCATGATGTTCGACGCAAATGCGCCCGTTCCATTCCGACGGCAGACCCAGGCGCTCGTCCGGCATCGCGCCGTGTTTTCCGTATCCGACGACCACGCACAGATTCTCGTCGGGGACATGCGCGATTGCGCGGCGCAGTGCGCGAAGCATCGCGGCCTTCGGCATCCCGCGCGTCGGATCGGGGATCACGATCGCCACTCGGTGCGCCGACGAAACGAATCGCCCGGCGTCGGCCGTGCCGATCGGTTCGCGCAGCGCGCGCGCAAGTTCCGCGTCGGGGTCGTCCGCGGGCGGCACATGATTCGCGCAATAGACCGGGATCGGCGAGTCGAGCAGCGGAATCTCGAGAAACGACTTCCCGTATCGAATTGTGCGGTTCACACGCGATCCCCGTGGTGATGCTGCGAGAGCATCACCATTACCGTTCGCGCCGGAACGACCACGACTTTTTCGCGGACGAGCACGGGGAGCGGATCACCCGCGCCGCGCAGGTCCGCGACGATCGGCATCGACGTATCGATCACCTTGATCCACACGTCGCCGTTGAACGGAGCGGGCATCGGGTAATCCGCGGGCCTCGTGTCCATATTCATGATCGCCAAAACGTCCGGCTCGTCCGTCGGAGTTCGATCCCGGTCGTGTCTTCCCGATTCGATGAACGACAGGAATCGGCCATCCGGGTGATTCCAGTCCGGATTGCCGCCATCCGCTCCGAACCATCGGATCTCGGGCAGTGACGAAAATCCGTTGTCCGCGCCGAAAAAGTTATGCGCGCGACCGTAGTACGGCAGACTCTGGCGCAGCCGAATGAGTTTTCGCACCCACCGCAGGATCTCGGCGTTCGTCTCGACCCCCGCGAAATTCACCCACGACGTATCATTGTCCTGACAGTAAGCGTTGTTGTTTCCGCGCTGCGTCCGGCCGATCTCGTCGCCCGCCACGAACATGGGCACGCCGTGCGACAAAAAGAGAATTGCAAAAAAGTTGCGGATCGCGCGCATGCGCCACGCGCCCACGGTCCGGTCCGCCGTGTCGCCTTCCACACCGTAGTTGTGCGAGTAGTTCTCCTCCGCGCCGTCGCGGTTGTCCTCGCGATTCGCGGCATTGTGTTTCGTTTCGTGGGAGACGAGGTCGCGCAGCGTGAATCCGTCGTGGCAGGTCACGTAGTTCACGGAGTGCGTCGGCGTGCGTCCGTTGTGCGCGAACAGGTCGGAGCTTCCGGTGAGTGCGAAGCCCATCATCGAGAGCTGACCGCCATCGCCGCGGACGAAGCGACGGACGGCGTCACGATATCGCCCGTTCCACTCCAGAAACTCGATGGGAAACGCGCCGAGCTGATAGCCGCCGTAACCCACGTCCCACGGTTCCGCGATCAGTTTCGTTCGCGAGAGAATCGGGTCCTGCGCGACGGCCGTCAGGAACGGCGCGGCGACGTCGAACGCTTCGTGCGGGCGGGCGAGCGCGGTGGCGAGATCGAACCGAAAGCCGTCCACCTGACAGACCTCGGCCCAATACCGAAGCGAATCCATCACCATCCGCAGCGTCTGCGGCTGGCCGAGATTGAGCGTGTTGCCGCAACCGGTCACATCCCAGTTGAACCGCGGATTGTTGGCGTGGAGCTTGTAGTAGGTGGTGTTGTCGATGCCCTTGAGCGAAAAGGTCGGCCCGAGGTGGTTGCCCTCGCAACTGTGGTTGTAAACAACATCGAGGATCACCTCGATGCCCGCGCGGTGACACTCGCGCACGAGGGTCTTGAACTCGCGCACCTGCCCCCCGCGCGTGTCGATCGCAAAGCGCGAGTCGGGCGCGAACCAGCCGAGCGTGTTGTAGCCCCAATAGTTACCGAGGCCCTTTTCCACGAGATGCTCTTCGTCGCAACACTCGTGCACCGGCAGGAATTCGAGGACGTTGATCCCGAGTTCCTTGAGATAAGGAATCTTTTCGATGAACCCGAGAAACGTGCCGGGCCTCGAAACGCCCGAGGACGGATGCGCCGTGAATCCTTTGACGTGCGCTTCGTAGATCACCATCTCCGAGTGCGGGATTCCCGGTTTGGCGACGCCCTGCCAGTCGAATGTGTCATCCACCACCACGCACTTGGGGACAACGTGATCGTTCGGCCGCGTGTCCAACACGAGATCCTCGTTGCCGCTCTTTCTCACGAACGCGAAATGCAGATCGTCGAAGCGCGCGTGTTTGTGCGTGATCGCCTTGGCATAGGGGTCGACCAGCAGCTTGTGGGGATTGAACCGCAGCCCCTTTCGCGGGTCGTAGAGCCCGTCGAGTCGCCAACCGTAAAGCTGGCCGGGGCCGACGCCGTCCACGACGACGTGCCAAACGTGGCGGGTCCGACGGCGGACCTCGATGGTGCGGGATGGAAACGCATCGCGAGGATGATCGTAGAGGCAGAGCGTGACGGCGGTGGCGTGACGGGAATAGATCGAGAAGTTGACGCCGCCGTCCACGACGGTTGCGCCCTGGGGAAATGGAAACGAGGTCATCGACCGACCGCCACCTTCAACGGAGATTGAGAAGCCTCATTTGCCGCGAACACACCCGATGCGTCAAGGCGGTGGCGGTTCCGCCCGCCCCGGACAGAAGAACGCCCCGGGCATCGATCGCCCGGGGCGTTAACGGAGTCGATGGAGGTCCCCTAGAGGATCGCCTTCATCGCCGAAAGATCCTTGCTCTTCATCGTTTCGAAAACCGCCGAGGAGATCGGCAGCCGGTTGTTCACGAACCAGAACGCGGACTGCGTCTTGTTGTAGTAGTAGGTCGTTTCCTCGCTCTCCTCGATGAAGGTGCGAACCGCCTTTTTGTCGGCCGCGTCCACGCCCTTTTCGGCGATCATGCCGTTGAGACGATTGGCGGCGAGAACCGCCTGCGACAGCAGCATCCAAGACACGACGATATGCCCCGCGGCTTCGAGGAAGTTGCAGGCGTTCAGCAGCGGCACCAGCGCCTCGAACCCGCCCTGCTTCACCGACTGCTGGATGCCCATGACGGCCATGGCGAGTTCCATCTGCGCCTTTTCGAGCTTCGCGAACGCCTCGCCCATCACCGGGTGTTCCTTGTGCTCGCCGACGAAGATCGAAATCTCCTGCATGACCTGCATAAAGACCGCGCCGCCCTTCATGGTCATCTTGCGTCCCATGAGGTCGAGCGCCTGGATGCCGTTGGTGCCTTCATACAGCGACGTGATCTTCTGGTCGCGCATGTACTGCTCCATCGGATATTCCTTGATGTAGCCGTACCCACCGAGGGTCTGAATCGCCAGCTCCGTGACCCGGAAGCCCTGATCGGTGCTGTATGCCTTGCAGATCGGGACGAGGAACTCGACGAGGTTCTGGTAGCGCTGCTTTTCCTCCGGGTCCTCGGTCACGTGCGCGAGATCACCCCAGAACGCGACCTGCGAGAGCATGGCGCGCACGCCCTCGGTGGTCGCCTTCATATGCATCAGCATGCGGCGGATGTCGGGATGCTCGACGATCGCCACCGGCGGCGCTTCGTTGTTCGCCATGTCCTTGATGTGGCGGAACTGGATGCGCTCCTTGGAATACTGGAGTGAGGACTGGAAGGCGGCGGCCGCGAGTGCGTTGCCCTGCATGCCGACGTAGAGCCGCGCCTCGTTCATCATCTGGAACATGTAGGCGATGCCCTTGTTCTCCTCGCCGATCAGCCAGCCCTGGCACTTGCCGCTCTCGCCGAAGTTCAGCGTGCAAGTGGCGTTGCCCTTGATGCCCATTTTGTGCTCGACGTTGCCCGTCACGACGTCGTTGAATTCGCCGATCGAGCCGTCGTCGTTCACCAGGAACTTGGGCACGAGAAACAGCGAAATGCCGTGGATGCCGTACGGCGCGCCTTCGACGCGCGCGAGCACCGGGTGAATGATGTTGGTGGTGAGGTCGTGGTCGCCGGAGCTGATGAAGATCTTTGTGCCGACGATCGAGAACGAGCCGTCGGGTCGCCGAATGGCTTTGGTCTTGAGCGCGCCGACGTCGGAGCCCGCGCCGGGCTCGGTCAGGCACATCGTGCCGCCCCACTCGCCCGTGTACATCTTCTCGACGTACTTCGCGCGCAGCTCATCGTTCGCGAAATTCTGGAACATGTGCGCCGCGCCATAGGTCAGCTCGCTGTACATGGAGAACGCGGTGTTCGCGCCGCAGAAGAACTCCATGACGCCCATGTTCAGGATGTGCGGCATGCCGAGGCCGCCGTACTCCGGGGGAGCGGAGAGGCCGAGGAAACCGTTCTCGGTGTACGTCTGGTACGCCTTTTTCACGCACTCCGGTACGGTGACCTTGCCGTTTTCGAACTTGACGCCCTCGCTGTCCATCGTGGACCAGATGGGCGCGAGCACCTCGCGGGCGACCTTGAGGCCGCTGCGCATCATCTCCCGCGCCATCGCCTCGTCGTACCCGACTTCGGCGTACTTCGGGTACGCGGACAGCCTGCCGATGTCCAGCCAGTCGAAGAGGCAGAAATTCACGTCGCGTTCGTCAACCATGTAATGAGTCATAAAACCCTCCTGCTTCTGAAATCCGGCGTGGACCAAGACGCCCCGGCAAATCCCGAAACCACGGGTTCAATGAATGAACCCTCATTCAGAATCTTGGCACGCGCCGCCGGACGTGTCAAGGAATCCGAACCCCCATGAGCGCGATTTTTCGTCCGCGCGGCCGCGATTACGGCGATCGGATCGCCCATGCGGCCAGGATCTCTGCGGATACGGGATCGTCGCGATTGACGCCCATCCATTCTCGAATGAACGATTCGAACGGCGCCACGAGATCGGGCCGGACCTCTTGCAGCGCGGCGAAGAACAGCATCGCGCGTCGACCGAGTCCCGCCCGCGTGAAGTAGCCGTTACGCACGTCGGGCGTGGAGTCCGGGGCGTCGCTCACGTAGCGCGAAAGTTCACTCCAGAGGGGATCGGCCCCATCGATCGACCGCCCCGCGCCGACGCGCTCCCGAGCTTCGATCAACAAGCGTGTCAGACGGATCTGGCGGGCCGACTGAGCGCGAGTCCCGTTCCACGTTCCCGGATCGAGTTGCTCGAAGCGCGCCCACAATCGCTCGGCGCGGTCCATTTCACCCAACGCCAGCGACTCTTCGATCCACGCGTGGAGGTGCTGGCCGAACTGCGGCGATTGCGCGAGGCTTTCGCCGTGGACGGCGAGACGCCTTTCGAACCTCTCCCCTGCCCCCAAACGCACATCCGCGGTCATCGCGCGGGCCATCAGCGCGCCCGCCGCGTCACGGTCGCCCTTGCTCCCCAGGGCGTCGATGAGAAAAGACAACTTCAGGTCCGCCTCCCGCTCGTCCGATTCCCGCTCCCACCAAGCGACGAGTTCGTCGCGCGACCACATCGCCGGATGCACGCGCCACGCGCACACGACGCCGACGACGATCACGACCGCGAAGGCGCGCACGAAGAAGACCGGCCAGCTCCCTGGCGTTTTTCGCCGCGCGGCACTCATGGCGTGCCTTCTTCGGCGAAGGCGTTCTTGCGAAGTATCGCATCCGCGAGGAATTGACCGAGGCAGGAATTGGCCGCGACGCTCAGATGCGCCTGCCCGAGAAAAAACTCTTCGTCCGCGATCCCACATGTGCGCGGGGCTTCGTTTGCGTTCACGTAAACAAGCCCGCGCTCATCGGCGAACGACCTCATCAGGTCCGGATAGGCATGCAAATCGGTACGTGACGCTTCGCCGACGAGCACCAGCCGCGCGCCCCGCGTTTGGGCAATTTCGTGAAATTCCCGCAGATTCCGCGCGAAGTCGCCCAGGGGTACCGCCGGAACCCGGGCCGCCGCGCCCTTTGGCAGGCCGGGCGCTTCGCGAACGCGCGACACGGCGATTCGCAGCGCGCGGTACATCGGCGAATCGCCCAGCGCACGTGAGAGCCGCATCGACGCGTTGCCGCCTGTCGCGGGTTTCGCCGACGACATCATCCGGTCAAACATCTCGCGCTCGGTCAGCGGGCCGCGCGAGTAGGTCGCGTCGTTGTCACCGAGGTAGAGCAGCAATACGTCGTGTTCGTATTTGCGGAGTTCTTCGCGATAGTTGACGAGCATCGTGAACGATGTCGTGGACGCGAGGCCGGCGTTGACCACGTCGAATTTCCGGGAGGGTTCGCGCGCGTTCAACTCGCGTTCGAGCACGCTCGTCCACACGTCTTCATCGCGTTCGATGCCGAAGCCCTGCGTGCTCGATGCGCCCTGCACGAGAATGCGTGTCGTGCCGGGGGATTTCTTCGGCGTCGGCGCGCCCATCCGAAAGAACCCCGTCTCGATCCACCAACCCCACGTCTCGTCGTTCCACTCGCCCGGCGCGAGCGCCCGTCCGAAGAGGTGCTGCCGATTGGTCGAAGGCGGTGCGGCGTTTTCCACGGATTCGTCCGGACGATCCATCGCGGCCATCGTCCGATCGATCGCGACGGCACCCGAAATTGCGATCAACAGCATGGCGACTTGATATCGCGCGCCGGAACGTCCCGAACGCATTGCGACGACCATCAGACACATCGTTCCGGAAGCCGCGGCGAAAACGCTCTGAGCGGCGCCGAACCCACGCCCCGGAAACGGGATCAATGCCGACAACAGCGCGACCGCAAGCGTCGCAAGAATCGCCGCGCTCAGGTCACGGAAATCCGGTCGCAAAACCCAGATCGCCGCGAACATTACGGCGCAGGCCAGGCTCGCCGCCCCGTCGTGCGACAAAACACCGATGGCGGCGCAAACGAGTGCGCTGCCGCCAACGGCCACCGCGATAACGGCTCGCGACGCCGACCGCTCGCGCGCGATGCCCGACAGTCCCGAGACCACGAACGCGCCCGCCGTCGCGAATGCGACGCCGATCCATGCCAACGTTTCGATTCCCAGAGCCGCCAACCCGAGCGGCACGAACGCCAGTCGGGAGTCGAACCGGAATCGCCCGGCGAAACGCAGCACGACGACTCGAAACGCCAGCCAGAGAACGCACGATGCGAGGAGCGGCAAGTACGGCCAGGCGTTCAGGATTTCCCGTGCGACGAGCTCGCCGAAGTCATTCCGGGCGGCGAGTCGAAACAGAAGCGGAACGACCGCGAGCCCCGCGGCGGCGATCAGCGGCACCGCGGTCGCGTTCCGCCATTGTCGGTTCGTGACATCGGCGGATCGCTGCGTGTTCATCGCCGCACCGGCTAAAGATCGGGTCGGAAGAACAGTTTGATGAAGACGGGATTCAGGGCCGACAGGCCCGGAGCGGCGAACGGCCCGGTTGGATCGGGAATCACCGGTGAGAACGTGGAGCCCGAGGCCGAAACGACCGCGATGTCGTCATCCGTTTCGAAGCGACGGTCGCCGCCCGACGAGCGTAGCTCGTATCCTGTCGCCGACGTCTTTCGGTACTCGTAGCGGCATCGCCATCCGTCCTTCATGGGAATCGACTCGAATTCCCGCGCGCACCCATCGACCAGGCGCAGCGCGAAATGCGTGTCGATTCCCGCTTCACGGAGCCGATCCACCATGCAGGGGAAAAGGCAATCGGGGGTCGAGCCCGTCTTTGCGACGAAGGCATCGAGCGCGCGCGCGACCTGATCGAGCGTTTGCCGCGTGACGGAATCGTGGAATGCGTTCTCCGCGCGGGCCACGCCGCGAACGCCGACCCCGAGAACAACCAAGAGCGGCACGGCAATCACAAAGGTGGCAGCCTTGATCGAGGCGCGCCGATTCCCCGCGAGAATCGCCAGGAACACGAAACCGAGCGTGCCGATCGCCAGCAAGCCCGGTTCGTTGAAATCGGTCGTGATCGCGACGAATAGCCACCACGCGACGAACGCGACGAGCGCGAGAAGAAACGCGATCATGCGAAGCAGGCCGCTCATCGCGTCAGCGTCATTTGGCGGCTTTCGCCTCGGCCTTCATTCGCTTCGCTTCTTCCTTGGCCAATTTTTCCGCCATCTTGCGCAGCCAGTGATCGCCGTCGGTCACATGGCAGTCCTTGTACTTCTTTCCGCTTCCGCAGGGGCACGCGTCGTTTCGCCCGACCTGCAAGACCTGTCGCGGTCCCGTGATGACGCTCTTGCGCAGCGACATGCGCGGCGCAACGGTCATCGTTCGCTTCCCACCCATCGGTTGACTCCTGTTCCCGGATCTCATGCCGGATGCGGCATATTAGCGAAAACCGCACGCCTGTTAAGGGATTCGCGATCGAGGGCTCAATACTTCGCGCGTCCCTCGAACCGGGCGTGTTTTCGGACGTATTCGAGAATGACGGGCAGGTAGTCGCGAAGATCCGGGCAGCGAACGCCCGTCGGCCGAAGAGCGGCTTGCGTGTTCGTGCCGTCATACTCGACGAAGTGATCGAGGTAGTCGAGTGCCTGCCCGGGAATTTTTAGCAAATCGGCGACAACGGGAATCTTGGCCGCCGCCCGAAGGACAGGGCTGGGAACCGCGCCGAAAGCCTCACCCAAGCCGAATGCCGAGTATGCGCGCTGATAGAGATCCCTCGCGCGTAAGGGGTTCGGATCGCACAACTGATAGACCTGCCCCGGCGTGTCCTTCGCCAGACCGATCCGGCACGACGCCTCGACCACGTAATCGATCGGCACGAGGTTGATGAGGGAGTCTCCGGTGCCCAGCATCGGCAGGCGCAGCCCTTTTTTCAGGAGGCCCCTCGCTTCCAGCAATGCGAGGAGGCGAAATACGGGATACGGCCCGTCGTACTTGTCCGTCTCGCCCGTCCGCGAATCGCCGATCACGATGGCCGGCCGGATGATGACCGTGGGGATGACGTTCATGCGTTGATGAACGAGCACCTCGGCCTTGAACTTCGTCGATTCATAATGGTTCTTGAACGCCTGCCCCAACTCCAGTTCGGTCTCGAGAATGCGTCCGGAGCGCTTGCCCGACACGTAGCACGTCGAGAAGTAGACGAGCCGATCGAGGCGGCGAAGCTGTGCGCACAGATCCAGGACGTTGCGCGTGCCCTCGACATTGACGCGATACGCGGCCGCTTCGCTGATCGTCAGGTCGTAAATCGCCGCCAGATGCCAGACCTGCGTGACCTCGCCCCGGACGCGTTCGAGCACGTCGCCGTCCATTCCGAGGCCCGGCTGCGTGATGTCTCCGGCCGCGACCGTCAATTGGCGCTCGGCCACGGAGGTTTGCGCGGCGACTTTCGTGGCCGCATCCTGGGCGGCGGCGACGAACTTGGGTTGCACCAGCGCGATGACCCGAAGGGCGGGATCGAGTTCGAAAAGCCTCGCGACGATTCGCCGTCCGATGAACCCGGGAAAACCCGTCAACAAAACGGTCCGCGGCGCATTCACGTCTCGTTGCGACGTCCCACGATCCGAACTCTTCCCCTTGCCTCCACGATCAACGGACTGCTTTTGAGCACTTTTCGCCTTCACACTTCGAACGGTCGATTTCGTGTTTTCCTTTGCGCTCATGACCATCCCCCAACGACGGAGGACCGGATCCCCATTATCTCCGCCGTCGATTCGGCCTCGCTTTACGTCAACGCCAGCTCCCTGTCAAACCGAATTGCGCTTTCAATGCCCCGCATCGGCAGATCGCCGAACGAACGCAAATCCGGCGAAGTTTACCTTGAAACGAAGGGGGGGTTCGTCTATAACCGGGGACGCTTTCATGTGGGCGGAAACCGGAAAAACCATGAGTCCCGCGCGCATCATGGTCGTGGACGACGACCGCGAAACCCGGCGGCTCCTCGAAACCGTTTTGACTCGAAACGGTTACGAGGTCATGACCGCCGCCAATGGCCTGCAACTCGTGCGCGTGCTCAAGGTCTATCGGCCCGACCTGATCCTGCTCGACGTCGTCATGAACTGGATCGACGGGTTCGAGCTGTGCCGGATGCTGAAGAACCATCCGGAATGGAGGGACATCGCGGTCGTGTTCATCACGGGACTGTCCGAGGAGCAGGTGGAACCGCAAATCGCGAACCTGAACGCGCAGGGGTGCTATTACAAACCCATCGACATCCGCGACCTTCTCGACGGGATCTCGCGGTTGGTCGGTCGACGTGCCGCCACGACCGCATGAGCGCGACGCCGACGCAACGGCACGGAAACGAACGCAAGGGCCGAGAACGCAAGACCCGCGAACACCAGAGCCGAACGGAACGATTCACATGAAACGCGCACTGATTACCGGCATCACGGGCCAGGACGGCTCCTATCTCGCGGACTTCCTGCTCGAGAAGGGCTATTCCGTTTTTGGAATGGCGCGTCGGTCGAGCACCGAGAAATTCGAGCGCATCGACCATATCCGGGACCGGATCACTGTGATCCAGGGCGACTTGCTCGATCAGCACTCCCTCGTCAAGGCCATCGAGGTCTCGGCGCCGAACGAAATCTACAATCTCGCGGCCATGAGCTTCGTGCCCACCAGTTGGACGCAGCCGGTCCTGACCGCGGAATTCACCGGCGTCGGCGTCACGCGCATGCTGGAGGCGATCCGGCTGGTCGACCCGAAAATCCGATTCTATCAGGCGTCGAGTTCCGAAATGTTCGGCAAAGTGCGCGAAATCCCGCAGCGCGAGACCACGCCGTTCTATCCACGCTCCCCCTACGGCGTCGCGAAGTGCTACGGGCACTTCATCACGGTCAATTACCGCGAGTCCTACGATCTGTTCGCGTGCGGCGGGATCCTGTTCAACCACGAGTCCCCGCGCCGGGGCCTCGAATTCGTGACGCGCAAGGTGACCTGGAGCGTCGCGCGCATCAAGCTCGGTCTCCAACAGGAGCTTCGCTTGGGGAACCTCGACGCGAAGCGGGACTGGGGTTTTGCCGGCGACTACGTGCGGGCCATGTGGCTGATGCTTCAGGCGGATTCGGCGGAAGACTATGTGATCGCCACCGGCACGGCGCATTCGGTGCGCGAACTCGCGCAGATCGCCTTCGAGCGGGTCGGACTCGACTGGGAAAAACATGTCGTGGTCGATCAGGATCTCTACCGGCCCGCGGAGGTGGACTATCTGATCGGCGATCCGTCGAAGGCTCGCGAAAAACTCGGATGGGAACCGCTCGTCAGTTTTCGCGAACTCGTCGAGATGATGGTCGACTCCGATCTCGCCGCCGAAAAAAAGCGCCTCGCGCGGGGCGACTGATGTTCGAGGGGCAACCGATGACCGCGAAACGCTGATGCGGGCTCTGGTCACCGGCGGCGCGGGGTTCGTCGGCGCGCAGCTCTGCCGTTATCTCGTGGAAAGCGGCGACGCAGTCGCCGTATTCATCCAACCTTCGGACGACGACGCGGCCATTCGGCCGCTGGGCCAGCGGCTCACGACCTTTCTGGGCGATATTCGCTCGGCGTCGTCGGTCGACGACGCAATTGCTTCGTTTCAGCCCGACGTCGTTTTTCACCTCGCGGGCATGTCGTTCGTTCCCGACGGCGAACGTTCGCCCGATCTCCTGCTCTCCACGAATCTGACCGGCACGATTCACGTCGCCGAGTCCGTGTTGCGCCGCGCGGCTCGTGCCCGGCTCGTGTTCGCCGGTTCCGGCGAGGTTTACGGCCCGATGTCCGCGGACGACCCTCCGGCGAGCGAGGATCGCGCGCCCGCTCCCGTCACGCTTTACGCGCACTCCAAGTGGTTCGCGGAGCGGATGCTGGAGCATCTCCGGCTTCGCCGCGGGCTGAACGTCGTGACGCTGCGCCTGTTCAACCATATCGGCCCGGGTCAGAGCCCGCGCTTTTCCGTCGCGTCCTTCGCGGATCAATTGCGTCGGATTCGGGATGACGTGCTCGAGCCCGTCATCCGGGTCGGCAATCTGGAGGCACGGCGCGATTTCACCGACGTCCGCGATGTGCTGCGCGCGTATCGCCAGGCGGCGACCGCTTCAGATCCCCCGTCTATTCTCAACATCGCATCCGGTTGGGATCTCAGCCTCGGCGAGGTCCTGCGGCGTCTGATCGAACTCTCCGGTCTGCCCGTTCGAGTCGAGGTCGATCCGGAACGGCTACGCCCGTCCGACGTCTCCCGTCTTGTCGGATCGGCCGAACTCGCACGACAGCACCTGGGTTGGAGCCCGGACTTTGGCCTGGACGAGACCCTTCGGGACCTTCTAAACCCGGAAAACACGGTCGAAAAGCCCCCGTCCGGGAATTCGACTAAATCGCCATAAGGCGTTATCATTCCACAAGTTTGCCGCTCAGTTTCAAGGTGCGGTCCTCGTCGCCCGATACCCAGTTCAGGCGACGTATCGGTCACCGCCGTCGGTCGCCTGCCCGATCGGGCTCATGGATGGAGCGGACTTTGTCGGATGAATCGCCCGGGAAAGAGATCGTCACTCCGCCCATCGCCGCGTCGAGCGCACCGGGGAGTACCCTGGACGATCTCCTGACGTCCACGGGCGCCAAGCCCGCGGAGGTTCAGGTTTTTCTGACGACCGACGAGCTTCACGCGAATATCCAGGCATTTCCGCCGGTCGGCGACATGCCTCACGTGACGGTCGAGATGATCCGGGAAGCGCTCGGAAAGCGAAAGGTTTCCATCGGGGTTGACGAAGAAACGATCCGCCGCGTCGCCGAGAACCGCGAGTACATGAAAACGATTCAGATCGCCGAGGGCGTCCCCCCGGTCAACGGCGTCGATGCGTCCCTGATCTTTCACTACAGCAAGAACCGTCATGTGCAGGACCGCTCGATCGAGAACCTGCAGGCGATCGACATGAAAGAACTCGACAACATCGTCAACGTCGAGGCCGAGACGTTGTTGATCGAGAAAATTCCGCCGGTCGGCGGAGTCGCCGGGAAGACGGTGACCGGTCGAGCAATCCTTCAGAAACGCGGCCAGGATATCCGCCTGCGCGCCGGCAAAGGCGTCAAAGTCGATCCCGACGGGCTGCGGTATTACGCGGAGCGCGGCGGCGAGGTTCAGTTTCGCAACAATCAGATCACGGTCAACGACGTTCACGCCGTACAGGACGTGGACGCATCGACCGGCAATGTCCGGTTCAACGGAAACATCTATGTCGCCGGTCTCGTGAACGACGGGTACACCGTCGAGGCCCGCGGGATGGTGCGCGTGGACGGCAGCGTCGGCGCGGCGACGATCATTGCCGAGGGCGACGTGTTCGTCGCCGGCGGAATTTTCGGTTCGGCCGATTGCCGCATCGAATCGAAAACGGGGAACGTCCACGCGAAGTTCGCGCAAAACGCCACCATCACGGCCGCGCAGGAGATCGGGATCGAGGACTACGCGAAGGAATGTCGGCTCACCGCGGGAGGCGCGATCCGCATCATCAGTGAGAAGGGCGAGCACGGATTCATCGTCGGTGGTCGCGCGCAGGCCGTTCAGGAAATCACGGCCAACAACGCGGGATCGCATCTCGAACTGCGCACACACATCGAGGTCGGGATCGACTCGGAGACCATGCGGGTGATCGACGAGAGCCGCGTCTGGCTTCGGGAGTCGTACAAAAAACTCGACGCCGTGGCGAACGCGCTAAACTACCTGCACAAGCAGAAGAAGCAGGGACCGGAGTTCACCGAGCAGAAACGGGAGCTGTTCGAGAAACTGCTCGACGGGCTCGCGCAGTCCCGCGACCACATGAACGATGTTCAGGAGAACTTCCATTCGGTTCTCGTGAAAACCATCGGCGAAGCCCGAGGTCGCATCACGATTCACCATCGCCTCTATCCCGGTGTAACCCTTCGGATCGGCGGCGAGACCTTCGATATTCAGCGCATGGAGAGCGCGGTCAGCTTCGTGACCGGCAAGGACGGCGTGTCGAAACTCCTCGCGCGCTCGGAAGGCGGCGGATGAATCGGATTTCCAAAGCCGAATTCCTCGACCGTGTGGCGAAATCGACTGCGCTGACCGGCGACCATCTCGCCAGCGTGACACTTGAGGATCTCGAGATCGCCGGCGACGCACTGCAGGGCGCCGTGTTCGACCACGTCCATTTTCTCAATTGCCGGTTCGACGGCGCAAACCTCGGCGAACTCCATTTTCAGTTCTGTCACTTCGAAAATTGCTCCTTCGTGGGATCGACGCTGCGCTCGTGGCAGTGCACGTCGTCGCGCTTCTCGGCGTGCCGGATGGACGAGGCCATGGTCGCGGCGGGTCATATTGAGACATGTCTGTTCGACCGCTGCCGCGCTCCCCGGATCATGTTCGAACGCGTGGAACTCGTGACGAACGTCTGGCGCGACTGCGAACTCGAAGAGGTGTGCGCGACGGGTGTCGGTCTCGCCATGACCATCTTCGATCACTGCGTGATGCCCAAGGCGAATTTTCTCGGCGCGAATCTGATGGCGTGCGTCTTTTCGGGAAGCGATTTGACGTCGGCCGATCTGCGCCGCGCCAACCTGATGTGCGCCGACCTCTCCGACGCGAAGCTCGATGGAGCGCAGATATCCCTCGCCAACGCACTCGGTGCGACCGTTTGGCGGTGTTCGCTTCAGAATGTCGATTTGAAGGACGTCACGTGGGACAACATCGTGGGCGAACCCGCCGAACCGGTTCAGCCGGACCAGTAACCCGTGTAAAGACGTGAGAGGATTTCGGTCGAAGCCTGATTGCACCCCGGGCAGGCATCGACCACGCCGCGCGCGCTCATGGCCTCGGGTGAATTCCAGATCTCCTCGATCGACCGCGTCCGCAGACTCCCCACGGGATCGTAACGCAGTCCGCAGATGACGACGTCGGCGTTCGGCAGGATGTACGCGAGGTCCCGCACCTCCCGGCAGCGAAACCGACGCCCCGAACCGTCCTGGAGTCGGTCGCGATAGACGCGCTCGTTTGCCCCGCGCAGGTACTTGCGCACGAGCCACCCCATCCCTTCTTTCGCGCCGATGCGCGCGTCGGCGAGCGCCGCGGATATCTTTTCGACATTCGTCGCCATGAGCACTTTGTGTTCGACAGTGGACCAGTCTTCGACGTGTTCGAGAAACGGTTTCACCGCGATCCCCGGCACGCAGTCCACCCCGAGGTCGCGGCAATACGCGATCATGTCCGGCAGATCGTCGACGGATTCGTCGGTCACGCAGAAATTCACGCCGAGGGTGAAACCGCGTTTTTCGGATAG
Organism: Deltaproteobacteria bacterium; assembly: GCA_020845895.1. NCBI lineage: Bacteria > Pseudomonadati > Myxococcota > Myxococcia > Deltaproteobacteria bacterium. The sequence goes on from JADLEX010000090.1 coordinate 15,682, forward strand.
CGCCGCCGCTTCCTGCAGCGTGCGATTCACGGCGCGAAACGCCTCGGGCGCGCCGCGCAATTTGCGATACGAGTCCTCGAATCCGTCGAGACTGATGCGCAGTTGCAAGCCGGGACGGCCCACGCGGTCCAGAAAGCCCAGGATTTCGTCGGTCCGCGTGCCGGCCGACGTGATCTGCACGAGCCACGGGTCGATCTCGTCGAACACGGTTTCGCAGATTTCGGCGAGGTCGGGCCGGGCAAACGGCTCTCCGCCGATGATCTTCACAATATCGAGGCAACGCAGTTTGCGAATCACGCCGCGCCACGTCTCGGTGTCGAGTTCATCGTCGAACGACGTCTTGCGCCAAACCTTGCACGTCGCGCATTTCAGGTCGCAGCGCCACGTGGGAATCAGGTGCGCCGAGCGCGGCAGTCCGGGGCGGTCGTGGATGTTCTTCACGATCGCCCGCGCCACGTGCGCGTAAGCCCGCGCGGTGGGAGTCATCCGGGGGGCGTGAGATGTCGTCACTGCGTCAGCAACCTGCGGAAGGAGCCGTATTCGCGTACCTTGGCCCACGTCACCTCGCCGTGCAACAACCGTTCAAACCCGATCCCATACAACCGGATCAGGTCCGTCGCGCGGGCCGCGGCCACCAGCAGGCCGGGTCGACGGGTGAGAAATCGGCTGCGTGCCGCTCTTCGGACCCACGACGACGGGACGAAGGGCTTGGCCGCGAGCGCCGCGAGCGCCATATGGGCGCGGTCGTCGCGACTGCGCGGCCAATCGAAGGTCGCGCGAAACTGCCGAAACGTTTTTTGCGAGCGGCTCTCGATCTCCGCGTCACTCATGGCGCCCGCGTCGATCAGCGTTTCGTGGACACCGGACTTGGGGAACGCATTGAGCGAGTAGAGGTACACGCGGATGGGTTTCGGCATCGCCGTCAGCAGATCGATCATCGCGCGGCGGTCTTGGCCCGTCGCCATGGGGTTGTCGAGAATGATGTCGTAGTTGACCTGAAGACCGAGCCGACGCGACTGCTCCGCGAACTCCAGGACCGTGCGACGGCTGTCCTTGCGCTCGTACATCGCCGCCTCTTCCTCGCTCGCGGCCTCGACGCCGATCTGAATGCCCTTGAGACCCGCGCGCGCCAGATCCTCGACGTCGGCGGCCCGGATCGATTCCGGGTTCAACATGACGTCGAACGGCAGGCCGACCTCTCGCGGATACTTGTCGCAAAATTCCTCGATCCACGAGCGGGGAAAGATGAACGTGTCGTCGTCGAACTTGATGCGGCGCATCGCGCGAAGATGCGTCTTCGCGTGTCGGATTTCCGCGAGCACCGAATCGACCGAACGTCGGCGAAACGGCACGCGCTTGCCGTACACGTCGGCCAGACTCGCGTTGTAACAATACGAGCACACGTAGGGGCATCCTCGGCTGGCGTGCAGCCGCACGATTCCCAGTTTCGCGTAAGGCTCGCCGGGAATCACGTCGCGGCCATCGATCGTCACCTTGTTTTCCGACGCGTAGTCGAGAAACGGCAGCGAATCGAGATCGCGGATCAGGGGCGCCGGACGCGTCTCGGGATCTCCCGGCAGTCGAAGGCCCGCGATGCCGCGCCAGTCGTCGCCATCCGCGGTGCGCCGGGCCAGCTGGGCCATGATCTGCTCACCCTCGCCCACCGCCACGCCGTCCGCGAAATCCACGCAGTCTTCCTGCGCGAAGGTCGGGTGGATACCGCCGACGACGATCGGAACACCGAGGCGCGCCTTGATCTCGCGGCTCATTTGGGCGACGAGCCGAAGATAGGGCGAGCCGAAACCGATGCCGACGACATCCGGTCGAATGCGTTCGAGGTGAGCGTAGAGGAGTTCACGCTCGACCCGCGTCGGCGCGACGACGTCGTTGTTGCGCCAGATCTTGAAAAAGATCGTGTGCGCATCGAATCCTTCGCGCGCAATCACGGCCGACAGCATGCGCAGGCCGTTGTTCTCGGTGCCGTACGGTGTGATGAGGGCGAATTTGGGCGATTTGCGCGCCACGGAGCCTCCGGCGTCGTTGTGACCCACGATTTAGCGGCCCTGTCGCATCGCCGTCAAGGAAAAGGCGAGATTTTATGAGCCCTTGCACACGTTTGGCGCCCGACGCGACAAGAGCGCGCGCGGAATGTCGAGAAACAGGCGCCGCCACGCGACGCCGTGACCTCCGCGCCGGATCGTGCGCGCGACGAGACGGGGAAGGTCGAACAACGCAAACCGGGGAAGCAGGCGAATGAGCCGGGCGCCCGACGCATTCTTCGCGAACAGGAGCCAGCGATTCGCGAACGCCCTCGCGTCGACCGCGACGCCGTGATGCGGCGGGTTCTTTCTGGCGTGGATCGCAACGGCCTCCGGGACGCACGAGAACCGATACCCGTGCCTCGTCGCCCTCCACGCCAGATCCACATCTTCGTAATACGCGAAGAACCGTTCGTCGAAGATGCCCGTTCGTTCCTTCAATTCGAGCAGCGCATCCCGCCGCCACAGGGCGCATGCGCCCGTGGGACCGAATATCCCGCGCACGGCGTTCCATTGGCCGCGATCGGCCAGTCCATGGCCGATGTCGCGAGCGTCGATGCGGGCGAAATCGACACGCACACCAACCGAATCGATGGTCGCGATGCCCTTTCGTTCATCGCGATCGAGGAGGAGCTTGGGTTGCACGGCGGCAATATCCCGGTCCGCGAGGTGAGCGGTGAGTGTCGCGACGCACATTGGCTCAAGAAAAACGTCGGGATTGAGCAAAAGGACGAAAGGTGCTCGCGCGCGCTCGATCGCGAGATTCATCGCGGCGGCGAATCCAAGATTCGAGGATTGTTCCACGAGGGAGACCCGATCTGTGCCAACGCCTCGGACGATGTCGCGGGTCGAATCCGACGAGGCGTTGTCGACGACGATGATATCGAGATCGATCCTCGATTGTTCGAGTGCGGACAGCAGGCACTGCGAGATCGTGCGTTCATTGTTGAACGTGACGACGCACGCCGTCACGCGGTTGGGCGACTCCGAGGACACGGGGTTGCGCTCAGCGCCGGAGTGCGGTGACGACCTTTTCCACGGCATTGCACACGTCGCTGACATCCGCGTCGCTCATGGCCGGAAAGATCGGCAGGGAAAATACCGAACGGGAGAACGCCAGCGCGCGAGGAGTTTGCGCGGGGCGATGCCCGAGCTGACGGTAATACGGATGCGAATTGACCGGCACGTAGTGGACCTGTGGAACGATCCCCTCCGCGACCAGAGCCTCGACCACCGCCCGGCGACCGCCCCGAAAACGTCGCTCGTCAATCAGGATCGGGTAGAGGTGATAGGCGGACCGCGTACCCACGGGAACCGTGAGCGGACGTACGGATTCCATGTCGGCGAAAAACTCGTCATACGAAGCGGCGATGACCTGCCGGCGGCGCAGGAACGCGGAGAATTTCCGGAGCTGCGAGAGGCCCAGCGCACTGTGGAGTTCGCTCAGGCGATAGTTGTATCCGAGAAACCGCATTTCGTTGTGCCAAGGACCGAACCGCCGCGCCATCTCCGGCGTCTTGCTGATGCCGTGCGTGCGAAAGGTCCGCATCCGCTCGGCGAACGCGCGGCTGTCCGTCACCGCCATGCCGCCCTCGGCCGTTGTGATCGGTTTGACCGGATGAAACGAGAAGACCGCGATATCGCCGAATTTGCCCGCTTGGGAATCGTACCCCGTCGCGCCCAGCGCGTGGCACGCGTCCTCGACGAGTCGGAGCCCGTGGCGCCGCGCGATTCGCGGAATGCGATTCATGTCCGCGAGCGCACCCGCGTAGTGAACGACCGAAAGCACGGCCAAATCCTCGATCCCGTCGTCGAGCAACAATTCGAGCGACTTCGGATCCACGAGTCCGCTGTCGTGCTTCACGTCGGCAAAGTGCACGTCCGCGCCGAGAAACAGCGCGGCGTTTGCCGTGGCCGCGAATGTCATCGGAGAGGTCAGGAGCGAGCGCCCCGGTCCCACGCCGAGCGCCTCGTATGCACCGTGCAACGCCGCCGTCGCGTTGCAAAACGCCACCGCGTGTTTGCGACCCACGAACGCGGCGAACTCCGACTCGAAGCGCTCGACCAGCGGGCCCTGCGTGAGCCAGTCCGAATGCAGCGCGGCGATCACCGCCTTCTCATCCGTCGCGTCGATCGACTGACGTCCATATGAGATGGGTTCTCGCCGAATCGGCCGCCCGCCGTCGATCGCGAGTCTTCCTCGGCCCATGTTGATCTCCGTTTGGAAACGAATGTTTAGAATCACGGCCTTCGCGTCGAAGGTCAAGACGCACGTCGGTTCGGAAATTCCGCCCCCGGTGCACTTCGACGCGTCTTTGACAGCCGCGCGGCCGGTGTTTACGCTTTTAGGAGCAACTTCCTTCCGGGGCCGATGATGCTTCTCGTGGTTCGGACATGGGCGCCGCACCTGTTTGCCGTGTGCCTCCTGGTCGGCGCGTTCGGCGCTTGCGAGGACGACACCGACGACCCTTTCGATGACGAGGATCTCGAACTCGACTGGCCGTCGTCGAATCCCGATCGCTATCACTGGGACGGGCTCACCGACCCGTTTTTCGAGGTCTGGAACTGGCACATTTATGATCCGGCGATCGATGAAGCCTTCACGCTCGCGATGGGGGTGGCGAATCCCGGGTCTGACGATCCCGACGCCCGCGGCGCGTTCACGCACGCGTCCGGCGGCGGTCTCGCGCAGCCGGTAATCGATCTGTATTCGTTGCGCGATTTCCACGCGAGCCGTCAGATCGGCGACGTGACCGTCGGCGATGCGCGCGGAACACAAAGCGCGCTGCGCGGCTCGATCGGCGGCGACGAACCCGTGGAGTACGATCTGACGATGACCGTGGACACGTCGTGGGACGAAACGTTCGGCCTGCTGACCAACATCCCCGGATTGCCGACGAACTGGCACGTGAATGCGCTGGCCGCGCGGGCATCGGGAACGGTTCGAATCGGCGACCGCGAATTCGATCTCGACGACGCACCGATGATCGAGGACCACTTCTGGGGGACGACCTTTCCCGGTCTTAGCTATCGCGTGATGGCGAGCGCCTTCGATGAGCCGGAGACTTCCGTCGTGTTTTTCGGGGGAGAACTCGCCCTCGGCCCGCTCAACCTGCCGATCATCCTGCTCGCCGTGCGTCACGGGGAGACGGTGTACGAACTTCGCTCGCAGGACCTCGACGTGCTCGGCCAGATCGAGTCGGACGACAGCGGCCATTACATGATCCAGGCGACGAAGGGAGATCTGCGGATCGAGATTCGCATCATCAACCTCATCGAGGACCCCGCGCCCGGTCTCGCATTCGATTCCGGCGGCGTCGGATTCGGCGGTTGGACCTGGCACAATGCACGGCTCGACCTGGACGTGCTTCGATTCATGGAAGGTCCCGGCTGGACGACCGAGTTCGAAGCCTCCGCCGAACACGTATTTTTCGGCCTCGGCGAGCCGAGCCTCTATAACGACTTCTAGTGCCGGATTTGTCCCATGCCCCCCACGAGGTCCGGGAGCTTGCGCATGCGCTGCTGAACGGCGCACCCGCCCCCGAGCACACGCACCTCGACGCGCGAGCGCGGGTGGACCTCACTGCGATCGAACGCGCCGGGCACGATGCGGCGCGCATTCTCGGCGCGGTCCTTCGCACGCACTTTCCCGCCGCGTCGCTGCATTCGCTCGCCGGGCTCGCGCATCGCACGGATTTGAAAGCCATTTTCGACGCACAAGTCGACGACCTCGCATTGCTCGCGGGTTCGAGCCCCTGGGCCGTGGAACTTGCCGAAGCCCATCTCGCCGATGTTTTCACGACGGATGAGCCACGCGCGCTGGCCCGACTCGCGATGCGTTTCTCCGATCCCGTTCGCGCCGGCGAAACGGCGAATGTCGGCGCGCGGACGATCGGCGAATGGCGCGCGCTGATTCAGGCTCGCGCGGCGCTGTACGATCTGCGCGACGAGGGCGACGCGTGGGCGGCGCTCGACGCGCATTCCGCGCCGGCCGACGCCGCCTGCGTGCTGGCGCTGGCTCAGGCGTGGCGCGAAACTCGGGCGGCGCACGGCATCGCCGCGACCGGTGACGGAATACCGTGCGCGTTCGCCGTGCTCGGCATGGGCAAGCTCGGGGGGCGCGAACTCAACGCGTCATCGGATATTGATCTCATCTATCTGTACGAGTCGGATGACGCCGTCGCGGAGGATGGACGGTCGGTCGCCGAGTGGTACGTCGAGCTCGCGCGCAGGCTCACCGATCTGCTCGGCGGCGGCGGCGCGGGGTTGCGTGTGGACATGCGGCTTCGACCCGGCCAGAGCGCGGGCGCTCTCGCGTGTTCGCTCGCGGCGGCGGAGTCGCACTACGAGTCGTTCGGCCAGGCGTGGGAACGGCAGATGCTGATCCGCGCGCGCGCCGTGGCGGGAAGCGCCCGGCTTGGACGGCGATTCGTCGAAACCGTCCGGCCCTTCGTCTATCGCCGCCGGATGGACCCCCGCGCGCTGGCGGAGATTCGGCGCGTCAAACGCCGACTCGACGCCGAGGTCGCCGTGGCCGCGGGCGGCGACGACAACGTCAAGCTGGCTCGAGGCGGCATCCGGGAACTCGAATACGTCGTGCAGACCTATCAGCTTCTGTACGGTGGGCGCGAGATCGCTCTGCAGACTCCGTCGCTTCGATCGGCGCTCGACGTGATCGAGCAGCTCGATCTGCTCCCGTCGCCGGACGTCGGGGCGCTCCGCGTCGCGTACATCTTTCTTCGTCGCCTCGAAAACCGCATCCAGATGTACGACGGTCGTCAGAATCACCGATTGCCGCCCGACGGTCCCGTGCGCGAGGGCCTCGCGCGTTCGATGGGTTGCGCCACCGTCGCCGAGATGATGCTGCTTTATGAGGGCCATCGCCGGCGCGTTCTCGGGATCTTCGAGGACCTGTTCGCCGTGACGGATGAGGGCGGAACACCCGAAAAGCCCGACACGGAAGATGGGACGCTGCTCGTCGCGACGGTGCGCCACGCCTCGGTCGCGCAGCTCGCCGCGACCGGCATCGAGGACCCGAACGCCGCGTTCGACATCTTCCGGCGGATCGGCGCGCTCCCGCTCGTGCGCTCGTCCAAAAACGCATCGCTCGTCGTCGAGCGAATGGCTTACGGTCTGTGTCGCATCGCCGCCGAAATGCCCGATCCGACGGGGGCACTGGAGCGGCTCGAACGCTGGCTGAATCAACAAAACGCGATGGCCACGCAGCTTTCGATGCTGGCCGACGATGAACAGATGGCCCGCGTGCTGCTCGGCCTCCTGGGACGAGGATCGTATCTGGCCGATCTGCTGATCGACCACCCGGAAGGTTTCGTTCCGATGTTCGTCGCGCAGGACGTTTCGGGCGGCCCCGAGCAGGTCGAACGCGCGCTGATCGAAGCTTCCGAGCGCGACGACCCCCGTGAAGCCCTCGCGGAGCTTCGCCGCACCAAGACGACGCTCGAACTTCAGATCGCGCTCGAGGAACTCTATCGCCCACAGGAGCCCGAAGGGGCGTGGGCGCTGGGGCGGGGACTCGCGACCGGCGCCCTCAAGGCGGTGGCCTCGATCTGCGCGCGGGCGATGGGGATCGAAGCCGACGATCTGGGGATCCTGATGCTCGGCAGCGTGGGCAACGGCGAACCGGTCATGAATTCCGATCTGGATCTTGTCTTCGTGCATGACGACATGGAGCGGGCGTCCCCCGCGACGCGCCTGGCCCAGCGTGTCCTCAAGGAACTCGACGTGAAGTCGCCCCAGGGATTCCTGTTCCGCACGGATCTGCGTCTTCGACCCTTCGGCACGCAGGGCGTGCTTGTCAGTTCCGTCGTTGCCGCGCGCAAGTTCTATTGCGATGCGGCGCCCGTCACCACGCGCTTCGCGCTGCTACGACTGCGCGCCGTGTGCGGTACGCCCGCGACCACGTTCATGAATGCGTGGGCTGAGACCGTCTACGAACGCGGGTGGACGACGGAGGATCAGGCGGAACTCGCCGGCGTCCGCGCGCGGATTCATGCGCAGGTTCCGTCCGGCCGACGTGACGTGAAGAACGAGCCGGGAACGCTTTCCGACATCGAGTTTTTCGTCGCGCGCGAGCAACTTCGGCGCGGCGGCGACGAGCGCGTGCGAATCGTCAACACGCGCGCCGCCCTCGCCGCGCTGCACGACGCCGGAGCGATTTCGTCGGACGATTACAGAGCGCTCGGCGAAGCGCTGCGGTGGTACAAGCGCCTCTCCAGCCACCTGCGCATCATCTTCCCCCGCCCTGTGAGCGAGTGGCCGGAAAAGCCCGCGGAGTTGCGGGTGCTGGCGCGCATGATGGGGATGAAGACCGCCCAGGATCTCGCGACCGCTTACGAAGACACTCGCCGGGCTGTCCTCGCCGTGGTGGATTCCACCCTGGGGAACGCCGCGACCTGATCGCGAGTTACGCGGCCGGCTCCTTCGGCGGTTCGAACTCCGGCGAATTGCGGTGCCGGAAGTATTCGACGACGGCCGGAATCACCGAGATCACGATGATCGCGACGATGACGTAGTGGAAGTTGCGCTTGATGTAAGGCATGTTGCCGAAGAAGTATCCGGCCGCCGTGAATGACACGACCCACGCGATCCCACCACCGAAGTTGAACATCGCGAACCGCGGATAGGTCATCTTGCCGATGCCCGCGACGAATGGCGCGAAGGTGCGAATGATCGGGATGAAACGCGCGAGCACGATCGTCTTTCCGCCGTGGTGCTCGTAGAAACGCTGCGCTCGCCACAGGTGCTTCTTGTTCAGAAAAATCGAATCGTCCCGATGAAACACCTTTGGGCCGATCCGGTAACCCGCCGCGAAGTTGACCGCATCGCCGACGATGGCGGCGACACAAAGAAGGAGAATGAGCCAGTGCAGTTCGAGCGGCGACGTGGGCCGCGCGGCGAGCGCGCCCGCCGTGAAAAGCAGCGAATCGCCCGGCAGGAACGGCGTGACGACGAGCCCCGTTTCGCAAAAGACGATCGTGAAGAGGATCGCGTAGATCCACAGGCCGTAGAGATTCATCCACGCGTCGAGGTGCGTGTCAAGGTGGAAGAAAAGATCGAGCGCCTGACGAATGAGTTCCACGAAACCTCCCGCGCCGTCACCTGAAGCCCGGCGGTCAAGCCGGGGAGTTTCCCGATCAAGGCACGGACTGTCAAGTTCCGCGAGGAATCTTGGACGAAGCGGGGAAGATGTCCGGGGCATCAGCGGGAGTAGATGTCCGGTTTTCCGGCGGGGTGGTTTAGAGGTGTGGGATGCAACACCACAGCACCCTGGCCCGGGAGGCCCAAGCGATGACGAGGCGCGAGGTCATTCAGACGGCGATGGAGGTTTGCCGTCTGAAGCGGGAGGTGTATCCGGATTTTCCGGTTCGCCATTTTCACGAGTTCGCGGTTCGGGAGCACGGTCTGAAGTTGGGCTGCACATGGACGCTGATCGTGCTTCAACAACACGGCTCGGCCCAGAAGGCTCCGCGCCGGGGCCAATACCGCCGCAAGGGACGGCTTCCGCAGGAGCTTCGGCCGGCGGGGATTCGGGATTACGTGGCGGCGAACGAGTACCTGGAACGCCGTTTCGTTCCGGATTTCAACCGTCGCTTCACGGTGGAACCGGCGCAACCCGAAAGCGCGTTTGTCCGAATGGCCGGGCTGGATCTGAGCCTGCTGCTGTCCGTCCGGCACGAGCGAAAGGTCCGCGCGGACAACACCGTGCTCTTCGAGAACCGGACGCAGCAACTGCCGTCGTCGCCGCGGCGCACGCACTTCGCCCGCTGCCCCGTGATCGTCCATGAAATGGTCGACCGCCGTTTGGCGGTCAGCTGCCGGCGACGCCTGGTCGCGCGCTTCGATCGCGATGGAGAAGGATTCGGACGCCCTTGAGGCGTCGGAAACAACCCCAAGGGATACCTCCGGTTTCCCAAACGACCGGCTTCGCCGGTCGTCAACACACCGGACATCTACGAACGCTTATGAACAGGACTTCTACTAACGCTACGGACA
>JADLEX010000091.1 GCA_020845895.1 Deltaproteobacteria bacterium
CCCTTGAGGCGTCGGAAACAACCCCAAGGGATACCTCCGGTTTCCCAAACGACCGGCTTCGCCGGTCGTCAACACACCGGACATCTACGAACGCTTATGAACAGGACTTCTACTAACGCTACGGACAGGCGGCGACACCCCCTACGATATTCGCCGCGAAGACGTCACGCTTTCGTCAGATTTTGTACTTCCCGAAATCCTCGGGATCCATGTTCTCGAGGATCTCGAGCCACTTCTCCCGATCCGCCGGATCGATCGACGCGGGGACGGGGCGTTCGTCGTCGTCGCCGGATTTTTCGAGCACCTTCGAGTGCGCGAAGATTTTCGCCCCGGCGCGCAGCGCGATCGCCATCGCATCGCTGGGCCGTGCATCGAGTTCGAATTCACGGTCGGGCGCGACCACGACGAGCCGGGCGAAGTAGGTGTTGTCGTGCAAATCGTTGATGACGACGCGATCGATCCGCGCGCCGAACGATTCGAGAATTTTCATCATCAGATCGTGCGAGAGAGGTCGGGCGACTTCGACGGACTCGAGTTTCAGGGCGATGGCCGTGGCCTCGAGCACGCCGATCCATATGGGCAGCACCATCTCGCCCGTGGCGACGTCCTTGAGGATCACGACCGGCATGTTCTGCGCCGGATCGATCCCGAGGCTCGCGATTTCCATCTCGATCAACATCTCTCCCCTACCCGCATCGCGCGTTCAGCCCGCCGACGCGGCGCCCGTTGTCTCGGCGCTGCCGCGCAGCGCGTTCGGCAATCCGATTTCGATGCGAACTTCCATCGTCTCGCCGATCCGGAATCCCTGATCGGGGAAATGAACGATCCGGTTGCATCCCGATCGTCCGAAAACGTCGGTTCCATTTCGCGAAGTTCCTTCGACAATCACGTCGAGAACTCGGCCTTCGAGCGCGCGGTTTCGGCGCAGGATGATCGGCTGCGCGACCTCCTGAAGTCGCGCGAGGCGCTCGGCCTTCTCACCCTCGGGCACGCGATCCTCCGCCGTCGCCGCCGGTGTATTCGGCCGCGTGGAGTACTTGAACGCGTACATTTGATCGAACTCCACCTCGCGGATGAGATCGAGCGTCGCCTCGAAATCCTCGCGCGTTTCCTCGGGATAACCCACGATCAGGTCGGTCGTGATCGACATGTCGGGACGCACTCGCCGCAGTTCGCGCACCTTTTCGATGTAGGTGTCGATCCTGTGTCCCCGCTTCATGTGCCGGAGCACCGCGTCCGATCCCGACTGCACCGGAAGGTGGACATGCGGGGCGAGTTTCGGTTCCTGGGCGAAACACCGGATCAGGTCGGGAGTCACGTAAGTCGGGTGGCTCGACGTGAACCGAAGTCTGGCGAGTCCCTCGATGGGCGTGATGGCCCGGATCAGTCGGTGAAAGACAGGTCGTTGCCCAGCGAAGCCGCGGCCGTAGCGGTTCACGATCTGGCCGAGCAGCGTTATGTCGCGAACGCCGGCGTCCACGAGCGTGCGCACCTCGGCGATGATGTCGTCCAACGGACGCGAAATCTCGCGCCCGCGCGTCTGGGGGACAATGCAAAATGCGCAGTGCTTGTCGCACCCGCGCATGATCGCCACGAAACCCGACGCCCGCGTCCCCTTCCAGGAGATTTCTCCGCTCTCCGCGCGGGGCGCGATGGCGTCGAAATCGACAAGCCCCTCGTAGTCCCATTCGACGTTGATGACGCGCCGGGCCGCCGCCTCGCGCACCATGTCGGGGAGTTTGTCGATGGCGTGCGTGCCGATGACGAGATCTAGTTCGGGCATGCGCTTCATGATCCGCGCGCCCGAAACCTGCGCGGTACAACCCGAGAGCGCGAGCAGCGTGCCCGGCCGGCGTTCCTTATGACGACGCAGCAGTCCGACCTCGCTAACGGCCTTGTGATCGGCTTTTTCGCGAACCGAACACGTGTTGATGACGATCAGGTCGGCATCGTCCGCGGCGGACGTGCGTTCCCACCCTTCCCGCTCCATCAGGCGGTACATGCGTTCGGAGTCGTAGTCGTTCATCTGACATCCGAACGTGCGTACGTGGATTTTTTTGGGCTTTCCTTCCACGAATCCCTCTGGCCGAGCCGAAATTCGGTTCGAACGGCGGGCGCATCATACGGAAGCCGCCCCCGCCGGAAAAGGGGCTTCAGTTCACGTCGTCTTCCGAAAAAACGATCGCCTGGAACGTCTGAATGCGGACCCCTCCTCGCCGCCATTCGTTTTTCGACATTCCGGCTTTCAGGCAGGTGGCGTCCAGAAATTCCTCGGCGGTCCAACCGTACCGATCGGCAACCTGCGGAAGCAGAAGGCCGCGATAGGTGCCCTTTTCGACGATCAGGCCGTCGCGCCCCGGCACGACATCACCGGGTCCGTACACGTCCCTCGGCGTCGTGAGCACGGAGATCTCGATGTGCAGATCCGCCAATTCTTCCTCGCGCACCGTGTCAAATCGCGGGTCCTCGGTGGCCGCCGCGATTGCCATCTCCCGCACGCACTCCCACAGCGAACCGGTCGGTTGCATTCGGCCGATGCATCCGCGCAGCTCGTCGTTCTTGTAAAACGTCACGAAAGCGGCACCTGGACGGCGGAGACGTTCGGGAATCGCATCAGGGATTTTCCCGTCGCCCTCGACTCGGGCGATGCGACGATTCAGCGTTTCGCGCGCGAGCACCAGCAGCGCTCCTGCGTCTTCCGGCATCAGTTCGTCGTGGGATTCGCGGGCGGAAACTTCGGGCGTCCATAGCGCGACCGATCCGTATCCCACCACGCGATCGCGCTCGCCCGAGGTATCGCCCGAGTTCATGTAGCAGAGCGTAGTCGCGTCCCGTCCGCCGCGACGCCGATATAGATGCAGCAGCGTAAGTACGGGGCCGACTCCGCACATCTCGTGGGCGCCGGATTCGCACTCCCGCTCGAGCCGCCGAAGATCCATCGCCTCGACCATCGCGAGTGTTTCGCGGTCCATGCGAGTCGCTTCGTCGTAACCGTGAAAATGGCTGAGGTCCGAACTGGCGACGAACAGCACCTTCGCATCGGCGAAGATTTCGTCCAGCGCGGCGGCGAGGTTCTCGACAACCTTGCCGGAGGTGGAGCGCATCGAAATCAGGACGGCGCGAAATGGCGGCAAAACGCGCTGGAGAAAGGGCAACTGGACCTCGATCGAGTGCTCGAACGAAAAGAGCGAAGGGTCGTCCGAGGCAAATGGCAGCGCGGCGATCAGACGCCGCGAGCGTTCACGGTCGATGGACACCTCGCCCAGCGGCGTGCGGTAGGCATGCACATCCAAAACGCTCAGCGTTCCGGAAACCCGGTGCGACAGGCCGATGACGACGACGACGTCGTAATGCTTTCCCGCGACCGCCTTGAACCCGTGCGCGGCGCAGGGTCCGGAATACATGTAGCCCGCGTGCGGACTGACGAGTCCGAAGACGTCGCCTTTCGGTCTCGGCACCTTCGCGTCACGAAGGTAGCGGTCGATTTCGGCGCCGAGTATTTCCGGTTTTTCGGTGTAGAATTGCCCCGCGACGACCGGCCCGAAGATCATGGTGCGCCTCCGATTCGGAGATCATACCACATTCGCCAATGGATCGCCGACTTGCAGGGCCGCGGCTACGCGGACGGCGGCATCAGGGAGTCGGGATTTTTTCGAGCGCGGATTTCGCCGCCGCAACGAGCGGCGCGGCTTCGGTCTTCCCGGCGTACTTCGCCGTTACGGCTTCGAGCGCGGCGCGCACCTCGGCGTCACCGATCGGGATCAGTCCCGCGCAAGCCGCCTGACGCAGTTCCGGTTTCGCGTACTCGTCCTTAAGAACGAGCAGGAGACGCTTGCGAACCTGCTTTTTCACCATCGGGTCGGTCGACTTTGCGGCGAGTTCCCCCAGCAACGCACACGCCCGGGCGCGAACGTGGTCCGGCGAGGCGTCAAGCGTCGCCAGCAAGGGATCGATCGCCGGCGGGCCGATCTGAAGAAGTACGCCGGCCGCCTCAGCCGAGACTTGGTGATCGAGATCCATCAACCCTCGGTCGATCAGGGGTTTCGCGACCTTGAAATCCGGCATTTGCGAAAGCGCGTGAATCGCCGCAAGTCGAACCGACCGGTGCCGGTCTTCCAGAAGCGACACAAGGTCGATCAGGGCCGCCTTGTCCTTGAGCAGGGCGAACGACTGTGCGGCCCGGGCACGGATCTCGGGATCTTCGTCCTTGGCGAGCCGCGAAACGGCGGCCAGTGCGTTCCCGCCTCCGATGCGTCCCAGAGCGTATCCCGCGTATTTTCGCACGGAGGCCTTCGAACTCGTCGAGGCATCGACGAGAGCGGGTACCGCCGCGTCGCCGATCTTCGTCAGGGCATGGGCCGCGGCGGTCGCTGCGTACTGGTCGGAACTCTTGAACTGATCGATGAGCGGATCGACCGCCTTCGCCGATTTGATCTCGCCGAGCGCCATGATCGCGCGGAGCGCCTCGGGCCCCGGTTTCTTCAATGCATCGATGAGGCAGTCTTCATCCGTCGCGGCGCACTCGGCAAACGACGGGCGCGCAAACGACAGCAATGCGAGGATCGCGAGGAATGCCGACCGAATCGCGCGGCGAGTCATGCGAATTTTTTCCCGGCGAGGATGTGCCAGTGGATGTGGAAGACTTTCTGACCGCCCCAGTCGTTGACGTTGTGCAGGACGCGAAACCCGGGCTGGGCAATGCCCCGGTCCGCGGCGATCTTCTGAATCACCGCGTGGAGCCGCGCGACGATGGGAAGATCGTCCGGCGACATATCCATCAACGTCTCGATGTGTCGATGCGGAATCACGAGAAGGTGAATCGGCGCCGACGGATTGATGTCATGGATGACCATGAATTCCCCGTCGTCGTACTCTTTCTTCGACGGCAATTCGCCCTTGACGATGCGGCAGAAAATGCAATCGGACATCGAGGTACCCCCGAAGAAGGTTCGCGAAACGGGGCGGTGTGCGCGAACGCCCGCAGAGTCCACTCCTCAAATGACGTTCGTCGTCACCACGCGACGTTGCTCGCCACATGCCGTCCACCGGCGGGCGCACCGTAGCAGAGGATTCGAAAATCAGAAATAGACGCGGGGTTCGGCTCGGAGTTCACCGAGGATGGTGTCCATGGTTTCGCGGTCGAGGTGCTCGAGGCGCTGGACCTCGCGCAATCGTCGGTTCGCCGTCCCTTCGACGTGGTCGCGGATCAAGGCTTCCTTGACGCGATTGCGCAGACGTTCACCGCCGACGTTTTTGCGCACCTGAATCTGACGCCAATACTGAATATAATGAAGGCGACAATATCCACGGGAGATGGCGGTTTCGCCGCATCCCTTGACCTGACAAACGCTGAATGTTTCCATTTCGTCCTCACCGCCCTGACCGCCACCAGTCTGCGTGACGCGGCGCGCAACGTCAAGCCGTTTTTTGGGGCCGTGACCGAGGACGAGACAGCACTCGGTCCGGCGAGGTTCCCGGATAACCTCGCCGGACCCGATTTTGTCAGTCTTTCAGTCGGAAACGAACATCGTCCGGGCCGGTCCACTGATGCGGAACGATGAGTTCCACCTCCTGTCCCATGGCCGGGAATTCGTCTCCGGAACGCTCCAAATAGCCAAAAATTGACCCCTGAACCCCCGGAAACCCCACCTGAACCACGATTTTCGGCTCTGAAAGTTCGTGGCCGCCCCGATCTTCGAATACGACGCTGAAGGACTCGATGTACCCCTCCCCCCCGTCGAGTTCGCAGGTTCGGTCTCCATGTTCGAGAGATTCCATCTCATATTCGTCGAACGTCGTGGGCGGCAGGAGCAGTTGCTGCTTGGCCTCCGACCAGGTGGCCAGGATTTTTCCCTGCAGGAGCGACTGCACGAACGCGCCACCGGCGATGCCCGTCGTGTATTTGTACGTCAGTGGGATCTTGCCTTCCTTCGCTCCGGCCGATTTCGCGTGGAATTCCACGGGCTTGACCGGTTTGGGGAACTGCGCCGCCTCGTCGTCGGCGCCGGCTGGGCGAAAATAGTCGATGTCGAGGATGTTGCCGATCCGCTGATCCGCCGGTTTCCAGACCGCGCGCACGCGCATCCCGATTTTCACATCCGCCGGGTCGACGTCACCGAGCCGATGGACGAGTCCCATATGCCGGCCCGCCGTGTCGATGGCGATGACGGCGAAGACGTTGATCTGACCGTCCGGCAGGGGCGACGAATCCCAATTGACGTGGGAGAGCGTGTAGGTCATGACCGTGCCGGTGTCCGGCAGGTCGAAATACCCTCCAGCGGGCGCGAGGTCGTAGATCTCGCTGAACGTCCGCGCCGGAATCATCATGCGATTGCCGCGCCGGTCATACGAGCCGCGAATCTTGCCGTTCTTCAGTCCGGCCAGGTAGTTGGTGATGCCCTCGCCGTTGTCCCACCAGTAGCTCAGGTCGGGAGCGTCGGCGACCGTCGTGACGCCATCGAGCGACTTGAGGCCGTGGCCGCCGAGATCGCCCGGTTCGATTCCGGTCCAGAGCGTGCGTTGGTTCGGCGTCGCTCCGTCGGAACCCATGACGACCACCGTGCCGACCTGCATCAGGTCGCCCCACGCCTGCGCCACACCCCGATGCGCCGCCTTCTTCACCTGACGTTTGCCGGCCTGTCCCGACAGTTGGAAGTACAGTTCGGCGATCTTCATCAGACCGGTGGCCGCGATCGGGTTGCCGACCCCCAACGCGCCGCCCGACGGGCAAACCGGATGCGAGCCGTCGCGCGTGAATCCGCCCGAGTCGAAGATTTCCCGCATGCGACGCCCGCTCTTGTCGAGCAGCAGGGCGTTCATGTGGTGGAGGGCCTTATAATCGAAGGGATCGTAAGGTTCGAAGATGTCGATATCGCGATACGGATCGACGATCCCCGCCATCTTGTAGGCGTCCATCGCCGCCATCGCGACGTAGTTGGGATACGCCAGATCGCGCGTGCACCAATATGCGGTATCGAGCCGGTAGCCCACGCCCTCGATCCACACCGGGGCCGCTTTTCGCGCGCGGGCGATGCGTTCCGTTGACATGACAATCGCGACCGCGGCATCCGAGGTCGGGCTGATGTCGAGGCGCTTCACCGGCCAGGACAGGAGCTTCGAGTTCATGACGTCGTCGACGGTCAGGTCCTCGGCCACCTGCGCGGCCGGGTGATCGAGCGCATTGCGCTTATTGTTGACGGAGATCGCGGCGATGTCGCGCTCGGTGTATCCGTAAGTGTGCATGAAGCGCGCCATTTCGAGCGCGAAGATATGGATCAGCGTCAGTTCGAGCGGCTGCTCGGTGACGCGATCGAAGATCGTGAGAAACGCGCCGGCCGGATGCGGATTGCACGGCGACATCTTCTCCTCGCACACCACGAGACAGGTGTCGAACTTGCCCGACGCGACGTGCATCCACCCGTGAATGGGGCTCATCACGCCCGTGCCGCCGCCGACGTAGTGGCGCAGATAGGGCTTATTCGTCCCGCCCGATCCGGCGATCAGATGCTCGCCCTTCATGTGAACGCCATCGAAGGCGTCCGGCGCGGTGCCGAGGCACACGGCGTCGATGTCGTCGATGGTCATGCCCGCGTCGTCGAGGGCCATCTGCACGGCCTGCGCGGTCAGTTCGCCCGGCGAGTCCTGCGCGCGACGCACGAAACGGGTCATGCCCGCACCGATCACTCCCACTTTGCGGCTCATGACATCCTCCTTTCGGCTTCGAGGATCGCCACGGCGCACGAATCCGTCGGAATTCCCCGCCATCCGTGGACAAGCGCGCGCTTGATCGGTACCTGACAGGCGCCGGCCTCGCCGCGTATTTGCGTCACGGCTTCATAGAGACGTGCTCCGCCGGTCGCCTCGAAGAGGTCCCCGCCGCCGAGCGCGCCGCCGTTCGGGTTGATGATGACGGAGTCGGACTCGGTGAGACCCAGCGCGAGTCCATGCATCAGTTCGCGATGCGCGTAGATGTCGGAGATGAAAAATGCATCGATCTCGCGGGCGGGATCGGCGATGCCGGCCTCGTTGTACGCGTGTTCCGCGGCGATCCGCGTTCCGATCGACTCCTCGTGATCGCGGCGCTCCAGAATCGAGTTGCCGGAGCCCCAGCCGGTGCCGGAGATGAATACGGGCTTGCGTGCGTACTCGCGGGCGGCGGCGTCGGTTCCCAGGACAACCACGACCGCGCCGTCGGCGTGACGGGCGATCATGCTCTCAGTGATCGGCGTCGCCACGGGCCGCGACTCGAGCACGTCGCGCGCTTCGAGAATCGCACCCCACGGGGCGATGGGATTCGGAACGGCGTTGGCGCGGTTCTTCACCACGACCTCGGCCACATCATCGACCTCGTAGCCGGTGGCGGCGAGGAAGCTGCGCATCTCGAGCCCGGCGAGCCAGTGCGGACTGACGCCGAACCGGTTCCAGATGGGGTCGAAGGCGAATCGCAGCAGTTCGTCCTTGGTAAGCAGGTTCGACGCCTTGCTATAGGACTGCACGACGACGATGTTGAACTGGCCGGTCTCGATCTGCATTGCCGCGGATCCAAGGCCGTGCAGGAAATCTCCCGGAATGGTGTAGACGGGCTTGCGCACGACGCCGAGTTGGTCGGGCACGTACTCGTCGGCGATCGAGTACCCGGAGATCAAGTCCTCTTCGACCGAGACCGCGCCGTCGATCAGGTCGAGCCCGATCCCCGCGTCCTCGTAGGCCATTCTGGCCGCCTTCGCGATCATCTCGCGGTACGACAACGCGGTCGAGGTCGCGGTAAACCCGCAGATCCCGACTCCCATGACCGCCACTCCCATGGACCTCTCCTTTCCACCCGCGCGAGAAACGTGCGCGAACGCACACGCACCCCGATGCGCGGGCCGAATCATGACGAAATTTGGAACGATCAGAGGCGAAAAAGGTTTCGCCGGGCACCCAAGTCGAAAATCAAACCGTCACGATCCCACCGGTATCGTAAAACGGTCACACATCCCAATTGCGCGGGCGCCGGGCGCCCGCAAAAAGCCTTCGGGTCGAGCCCGCCGGCGCGTCACGCCACCAGCATCGGCCGGATCTGCGTCTCGATGAATTGCACGACTTCGGAAATTCGCGTGCCGGGCCGAAAGAGCTCTTTGACGCCGATCGACTTGAGCTCCTTCACGTCCTCGTCGGGGATGATCCCTCCCCCGAACAGGACGACGTCCTCGAGACCCTCTTTCCTCATGAGCTCCAGAATCTGCGGAAACAGGTAGTTGTGCGCGCCCGAGAGAATCGACAACCCGATCGCGTCCACGTCTTCCTGGATCGCGGCGTTGATAATCATCCGCGGGGTCTGATGCAGGCCGGTGTAGATGACCTCGTAACCCGCGTCGCGCAGCGCGCGCGCGATCACCTTAGCGCCGCGGTCGTGCCCGTCCAAGCCGGGTTTGCCGATCAAAATTCGAATTTTCCGGTCCATCTGGGTCTCCCGTGACGAATCGGTTCGGAACCTCGCGGGCTCGATGGGAGCCATGTCGGCTCACATCACAGCCACGCGGGGTCCGAGTAGTCTCCGTAGATCTGCTTCATCGCACCGACGATTTCGCCGATCGAGCAGTACGCGCGCACGCATTCGAGCACGGCGGGAAACGCGTTTGCGCCCGCCGACAGATCACTTCGTAGCGCATCCAGGCTTCGTTCGCAACGCGCGGCGTCGCGCTCGCGGCGGACGCGGTCGAGCCGATCCACCTGCCGGCGTTCGTCCGCGTCGGTGATTTTGAGCAGGTCCGTCATCGGTGGCTCTTCCACCTCGTACTTGTTGACGCCGACCATTGCCTTGACCGACTCGTCCACCTGATGCTGGTACAGATACGCGGCGTTCGAAATTTCTTTTTGCGGAAATCCACGCTCGATCGCTCTGAGCATTCCGCCCATCTCGTCGATGCGGCGGATGTACTCCATCGCCTCATTTTCCATCCGCGTCGTGAGCGCTTCGACGAAGTAGCTGCCGCCGAGCGGATCGATCACGTTCGCGACGCCCGACTCCTCCGCGATGATCTGCTGCGTGCGCAGGGCGACGCGCACCGAGTTTTCGGTCGGCAGCGCGAGCGTTTCATCGAACGAATTGGTGTGCAGGCTCTGCGTGCCGCCAATGACGGCCCCGAGCGCCTGAATCGTCGTTCGTACGATGTTGTTGAGCGGCTGCTGCCCGGTGAGCGAACACCCGGCGGTCTGCGTGTGGAATCGCAGCATCAGCGACTCGGGCTTTTTCGCGCCGAAGCGCTCCTTCATGATCCGCGCCCACATGCGCCGGGCCGCGCGGTACTTGGCGATTTCCTCGAAGAAGTCGTTGTGCGCGTTGAAGAAATACGCGAGCCGGGGCGCGAAGTCGTCCACGTCGAGGCCGCGATCCTTCGCCGCCTGCACGTAGGCGATGCCGTCGCCGATCGTGAACGCCAGTTCCTGCACGGCGGTGCTGCCGGCCTCGCGGATGTGGTAGCCGGAGATGGAAATCGTGTTCCATTTCGGCACGTGCTTCGTGCAGTACTCGATGATGTCGATGACGAGTTTGAGCGACGGCTCGGGCGCGAAGATCCAGGTCTTTTGCGCGATGAATTCCTTGAGCATGTCGTTCTGGACGGTGCCGCGCAGCCGGTCGGGCGAAACGCCCTGTTTTTCGGCGACCGCGATGTACATCGCGAGCAGGATGATCGCCGGGGGATTGATGGTCATCGACGTCGACACGCGGTCGAGGGGGATGCCGTCGAAGAGCGTTTCCATGTCGGCGAGCGTGTCGATCGCGACGCCGCAACGGCCGACCTCGCCACGCGAGCGCTCGTCATCCGAGTCGCGCCCATAGAGCGTCGGGAAATCGAAGGCGACCGAAAGACCGGTACTTCCCTGGGAGAGCAGATAGTGGAAGCGTTTGTTCGTGTCCTCGCTCGTGCCGAAGCCCGAGAACATGCGCATGGTCCACGGACGGCCGCGGTACATGGTCGGGTGAACGCCGCGCGTATAGGGGTATTCCCCCGGCAGGCCCAAGTCGCGGTCGGGATCGAACTGGGCGAGGTCGTCCGGCGTGTAGAGGGGATCGACCTCGAGATCGGAGACGGTCGTGAATCGCTCGTCCCGCTTTTTCGCGAGATCGTAAACGCTTCGAATCCAATCGCTTTTCGACCGCGTCATTTGACCGGCCCTCGACCCTTGTAAGTGTAATACATCTTTTCGATGTTGAATGTGACCGCCCCGATGAAGCGGTCGTAATTGCCCTTGACGCGCCCGCGTCCGTCGTCGAGCGCGTTGTCGGAGCCCACCACAGCCGGAATCTCGGCGTCTTCCAGGAAGATGTGCTGGTACGTCCAGTCCACTTCGACGCCGAACCATTTCGCCGAGAATCCGCCGCCGAACGCATTGCGGTCTGTTTCGATGCTGCCCGCGCCGAGCGTTTCCGGCGGCGCGGCGCCTTCCTCGAACATGTAACCCGCGCGGACGCTCCAATGCTCGTCGAGATTCCACGACGATCCGATGCGGTAGCTCCACGTGTCGTGCCACAGCAGCGGAAGGAAGAAATCCTCGATCAGCGTCTCTTCCTTGAAATCGACGTCGAATCCCTTCATCAGGCTCCAGGGTGTGTAGGTCGCGCCGACTTCGACGTCGAAGAGCGTGTCGTGGATGTAACGCGCGCCGAAACGCCACTGCTCCGGGTAATCGATGAAGACCTTGATGTCGTCCTTGAACGTGCCGAAGCCGAGGATGGCCGCGTAGAACTCGGGCAGGTCGGCCTTGATGTATCCCTCAACGAAGAGGTTGGGGAATCGCGGGATGTAGGAGCCGCCGAACTCGAACCACGGCGCGGGTTTCACGATCACGCCCGTGTTCCAGGACGGCACGAAATCGCGCGTCACGTAGAACTGCGCCTTGACGTCGTACTTGTGGACGCGGTCCTTGAGCACGGAGAAGCCGTAGTAGTTTTCGAGCTTGAACGAGGTCGCGCCGATCCCCACGCCGACGGCCAGCCAGTCGTAAGGCTGCCACCCCGCCGCGACGATGTGGTTGACCTGGACCGCATTGTTGTCGAGCGAGTTGTAGCGTGCCTCGCTGTCGTCCGGGTAGCGCACGGTGACGCCGTAGGGTCCGTACGCGCCGTACGCGATCGAGAGCTTTCGATTCATGTGGAAGTCGGACCCGACGAAGAGGCTCGGGATGTAGTCGGCGGGATTCCGGTTGTACGACGAAGAGAGATAGGGCTCGCGGCGGTAATAGGTGTGCAGGATGTCGAAGTCCACCTGCATCATGGCGTTCGTGCCGCGTAGGCGATAGAGCGCCGCCGGGTTCATATAGACCGCGGTCAGCGTGTCTTCGCCGACGAAGTTCGCGCCGCCCTTCCCCGCCGCGCGCGCGCCGATTTCGCCGGTGAAGAATCCGCTGGCGCTCGACGGGGTGACGGTTCCAAATAGGATCAGGATCAGCGCGGCCGCGCAAATGCTCACACGAATCGGGTCGGATGATCGCGCTCGCATGGGTCGGGACGATGCTCCGTCCGTCAGGGCGGGAGAATGGCGGAAAGCGCCCACGGCTCCCGAAAATGTCCAGTTCCCCATCTATCCGAATAACAAACGACGGACGGTTATTACCGCCTCGTTCGGGGGATGTCAATTTTGCGCGATCCCGTTTGGGTCATTCGATCGCTCGGGCATTTACCGCACGCGACCTTTCGGGTAGCCTGCGCCGCCATGAGTTTTCTCGACGA
Source organism: Deltaproteobacteria bacterium (assembly GCA_020845895.1). Classification (NCBI taxonomy): domain Bacteria; kingdom Pseudomonadati; phylum Myxococcota; class Myxococcia; species Deltaproteobacteria bacterium. The sequence goes on from JADLEX010000091.1 coordinate 12,716, forward strand.
CCAAAAACGCGCGCGAAAAGGCGCAAAATGGCTGGTTCGGCTCCTCAACCAGGAGGGCCGCTTCGACGCCAACCTCGACGAGTACGCCAAAAACGACGGCATCATCGACGACGATTTCCTGCGCCAACTGGACGATACACGTCCGCTGCTCGCGCGCCTCGACAACCCCGCTCTTCCGGGCGAACTCGAGTCGCTTCCGGTCGCGTTTCAGGAAGCACTGCTCGAATATCTCGTGCAGAAGGCGCGGTTCGAGGTGTTGCGCGGCATCGCGGAGAATTCGAAGTCGAAGTCGCTCGCCAAGTCCGCCAAGCAGCTTCTGCACACGGCCAAGGCCGCGGGCGCGTACATCCCGGCGAAAAAGGCCGGAAGCTGGAAGATCGCCGCGGGTGAGGACGAATCGCTCGAGCCGACCTGCATGACGAGTCCGCACGACCACAACGGCGACCGGCTGGTCGTCGCCGGCAAGGAACATCCGTCGGGCGTGCGTTTTCTGCACGTGCTCGAAAACGACCGCGTCGGCATCGTCGAGCAGAATTCGGGCGTCGTGCCCCGATCCGCCTATCGGAAGATGCTGCGCGATCTGCGCGAAACAGCGCCCGATGCGTATCGCGACATCGCGCTCAGGGATGCTCTGTGGCTGATCGACCGGGCCGTGCGTCGGCACGAGCGTGACCAGAGCGCCCTGCCGGCGGGCGCGCTCACGGCGCGGTCCCAGTTCGCCGAGCGCGACGGGGCTGCCGCACCGCACCCGTTCCTCGCCAAGGTGCGCCCCGTGGAACTCGAACATCAGGAAAACCGGGCCGGTCGTTCGGCGGACCTGTTCGAGCACCCGATCGCCGCCGCGTGGTCGATCGATTCGCTGAGTTTTCGCCGCTTCCAACACCGAATTTCGGAACACGCGAAATCGCGCGAGGATCTGTTGATGCCCGGCGTTCGCGAGCAGGTCCGCGCGCTGATCGACGAGACCATCGCGGACTATTTCGACGAACGTACACGGCAGGGCTTCGCCGATCGGCTGATGGATCTCGCGTGGTTCGCGGTTGATGAGAACCGCGATCTGTCGCTCCTCGCATACGGCACCGCGAAGGCGATTTCCGATCCGGCGCGCGCGCCGCTGTCGATTCCGTTCTGCCGGGCGCTGCTGGCAAGATTCGTTCCCGGGCAGAACGACGCACCGCCCCCCGCCGAAACGCCGCTGATCGTCACGCCGTGACGGCGTTCGAGCTTCGTTGACGCTGTCAATTCGCGCGTGATACGAAGCCGCCACTCCCATGCGCCGGTAGCTCAGCCGGATAGAGCAACGGACTTCTAATCCGTAGGTCGCGCGTTCGAATCGCGCCCGGCGCGTCGCACCAGATCCGAACGAATACGTCAGCCGCGCGGTTGGCCGATCGCCACGCCGATCCGTTCGCGCCCGAAAAACCAACCATCGCGGGCGTTGAAATAGATGCGCGTTTCGCCTTCGTGTTCGACGAGGCACATTGCGTAGACGAGGGCGCGCTTCCACCCCCGCGGTTCGGGGGCGAGGATCGGCTCCGGATGGCACTCGGTCCACGCGAGCCCGTCGTTCGATTCGAGCAGGCGGATCTCCGATCGGTTCTTCCCCTGCCCGTCGATATAGATTCCGTTGTTGAGCGCGAACCACGGTTCGCCGCGCTTGGTCGGCGCGATCACCTTGATGCTGCCCGCGCCGTGGTTGCGCCAGGGGACATCGGCCGATGGCACAATCAGCGGCTCCGGTGACTTTTCGTAGGGCCCTTCCAGATTCCCGCTCTCGGCGTACCCGATGTATCGCGGCTCGATGAATCCGCAGTTTTTCAGCCAGACCCAGGACGCCGAGAAATAGAGACGCCACAGGTGGCGATGACGGACGACGCACGGGTTGGAGTTGGTGAACATCCCGCGACCTTCCCAGCCCCATGCGGGCGTCAGGACGTTGTACTCCTCTCCCCACGTCACCAGATCGCGGGATCGGCGCAGGCAGATGTGGCTGCGCAGCGGGCTCTTGTAGCGCTCGTAGAACATCACGAAGCCGTCCTCGGCCACGATGAAGGGCCGAAGACCGCGAAAAATCACCCCGCCCGTTTTGCGCCAGTCGATGCCGTCCTCGGACAGGTAGTGATGGATCCCCGCGAGACTGTGCGCGAACAGGTGCCACTTCTTGTCCGGTGCATCGCGCGGCGTGACGATGGCCGGGTCGGCGATGATGTGTTGCCAGCCGAACTCGCGCGCGGGCGGCTCGATCAGCGGACTTTTCGGATGATCGACGAAACGCAGGGTACGCAGGTCCACGTCACACCCCATCCAACGATTCGACCAGAGGTCGGTTCTCGGCCTTTGCGTACCGCTTCTTCTCCCGCCGCTCATGATCGCCGGTCCCGCCGCGACCCGCCAGCGAGATGACCCAACCGGCGACGAAGTGCGCGAACATCATCAGGACAATCGCGACGTGCGTGGCAAATGAAACGGTCACGGCCCGCGCGGTCGGCACACCGAGCGCGACGAAACCAAGCGTCCACGCGGCCTCCATGGTGCCGAATCCCGCAAGTCCCTGAATCGGAATCGACGACAGGAGCGACATCATCGCCGTCACCGCGCAGACCTCGATGAACCCCAGGCGAATGTCCCATGCCGGCAGAATGAGGGCGATGATCGCGAACCGGATGACCCACGTCACCCCCGACAGCACGAGAAAAACCGTGAGCTCGGCGGTCGTGTAGCGAACCAGTGCGCTCCCGAAGCGTTCGAACGCATCGAGCGCCCGACGGGCGGCGGTGCCGTCGCCGCGATTCGCGATGCGTGGTGCAAGTGCACGCATCGTCCACGTCAGAACCGGGGCAGCGAAGTAGTAGAGGACGACGCCCGCTGCGAGCATAGCGCCCGTGGCGATCGAGAGGCGCGCCGCCAGCAGCGAAGGTGAACGCACATGGAGACCGACGAGACTGGCCAGCCCGAGAAACAGAAGCGAAACCATGTCGGAAGCGAGACCGACATAGAGTACCGCCGTCGATTGCGCGGCGGGGATGTCGAACCGGCGCTTGAAAAGATAGATAAGCGACAGTTCGCCCACGCGAAACGGCACCATGTTTTTCAGGAACGAATACACCGCGAGGACGGAATACATCGCCGCCCACGGACGCCGATCATCGCCGAGCGCGAGATTGTACTTCCACACCCGCGCCGCGAACATCGCCGACAGCGCGGCCGCGCCGAGCGCCAGCCGTCCCCACGGCATTTCCAGCAACGCCTGATGGAAGTCGCCCGGCGAAGCCATTTGAAAGAGCAGCGCGCAGAGCCCGACCGTGACGATCAGCGCGAACGCCCCTTGCCACAGCCGCGCTCGATTCGTGGTTGGGCGGGTGTGACTCAAATCTCTCACGCACCGCGCAGGTATTCGACCGCGTTACGGAAGATCGCGACGCCCTGCCCTTCCTCGGGCATCGGCTCGCGTGTCCAACGCGGGTGGTTGGTGCGGTGCAGGAATGCCTCGGGATGCGGCATCATGCCGAAGACGCGGCCGGTTTCGTCGCACAACGCGGCGATGGCGTCGGGGCTGCCGTTCGGATTCGCGGGATAGGACTGCGTCGCGCGGCCGTCCGCATCGGCATAACGTAGCGGCGCGAGCCGCCGCGACCGGATCTGGGACTCCACCTCCGCGCTCGCCGCGACGAACCGGCCCTCGCCGTGACGCACCGGCACTTCGAGCGAGGCGATGCCTCGCGTGAACACGCACGGCGAATCGGAATCCGCGACGAGCCGAACCCAGCGATCCTCGAATCGGCCGCTTTCGTTGTTCGTCAGCGTCGAGGTCTGTACGAAATAATCGCCGCCGAGCGCGGGGACGAGGCCGAGCTTGATGAGAAGCTGAAACCCGTTGCACACGCCGATCACGCACTTGCCCGCGTCGATGAACGTGCGCAGTTGATCGGAGAGAAACTCATCCGTCCCGGCGACGCGGGCGTAACGCCAACGCACCGCGCCGGCCTTCGCGCTGCCCAGATCGTCGCCGTCCATAAACCCGCCGGGCAGGTTGAGGAGTTGAAATCCGTCGAGGCGGAGCTCCCCCGCGAGCAGCGCGTAAATCGTCGTGACGACGACCTCGTCCGCCCCGGCGAGGCGATTCGCGTGCGCCATTTCCATTTCGCAATTCACGCCGTTTCCGGTGACGACGAGTGAGCGGACTTTCGTCATCGTTTACCCCTAGAACCGAAGCGTGGCTTGCCACGCCGTACGCAGGTCGTCCGTGGCCGCATCGCAAAGCGCGCGTCCATTCCATACCATGCGAAGCCGCCTGGCTGCGGTCACCTCGCCCACATGCGCATACACATGCCCCACGAGCGCGTTCTCGAATTTCCCGGAGTCCTCGGGACGTATCGTGACGACAAATCGACCCGCGCTTTCCGAAAACAACTGCGCGTCGAGCGGCATCGCCGCCTCGATCGGAATCGCGTCGAGATTCAGTTCGAGCCCCAGGTCGCCGGCAAGCGCGACCTCGGCCAGCGTCACCGCGAGCCCGCCGTCGGAACAGTCGTGCGCGCTGCGCACGAGCCCGGCTCGAATCGCCGCGTGCAGCGAACGATAAAGAGCGATGTTCTCCGCGAGACACACGCGCGGTGCGCGGTTGCCGACAAAGCCCCGCTGCGCGAGATATTCCGACGCGCCCGTTTCGTCGCGCGTCGTTCCAAGCACGTAGACGAGATCGCCCGCGGCCTTGGCGTCCATGGTCACGGCCTGACGCGCGTCGTGCACCTTCGCGAGCACCGTGAACAGCAGCGTCGGCGGGATCGAGATCTTCCGGTCCCCGTCCTTGTAATCGTTTTTCATCGAGTCTTTGCCGCTGACGCACGGCAGGCCATACGTCACGGTCGCCTCGTACAGGGCTTCGTTCGCGCGGACGAGCTGAGCGAGCTTGTATTCGCCATCGGGCGTCACGGCGCTCTTCACCGGATCGCACCAGCAGAAGTTGTCGAGGCCGGCCATTTCGTCGGGATCGCCGCCGACCGCGACGGCGTTGCGCACCGCCTCGTCGATCGCGTTTTGCGCCATGTGCCAGGTGTCGATGTCCGAGTAACGCGGACAGATGCCGTGCGAAACGGCGACAGCCTCGTGGCGATCGAGCAGCGGACGCCAGACGGCGGCGTCGGACGGCCCGTCGTGGCGCGCGCCGACGAGCGGTTTGACCACGGAGCCCGCCTGCACCTCGTGGTCGTATTGGCGAACGACGTATTCCTTGGAGCAGATATTGAGCCGCGCGAGCAGTGCCTTGAGTGTCTCGGCGACATTCAGGTCATCCAGCGGCGCGGGCTCCTCATGGCGCGGCGACGTCCAGACGGCGTCGAGCTGCATGCGCGGAACGCCGTCATGCAGGAATTCCATGGCGAGCGACGCGACGGTCGCGTCCTCGTAACGCACGTCGAACCGACCCGTATCCGTGAACCGTCCCACGACGGTCGCTTCCACTTCCATCGTCTCTGCGAGCGCTCGGAACGCCGGCCAATCCGAGGGCGGGATAGCGAGCGACATGCGCTCCTGCGATTCGGACAGCAGAATCATCCACGGCGCGAGACCGGCGTATTTCAAAGGAGCCTTTTCAAGATCGATCTCGCAACCGCCGCACGTGCGCGCCATTTCGCCAAGGCTGCTGGCGAGGCCGCCCGCGCCGTTGTCCGTGATGAATCGGTAGTAGCCCCGGTCGCGGGCTACCAGTAGAAAATCCGTCATGCGCTTTTGCGTGATCGGGTCGCCGATCTGCACCGCCGTCGCCGGGCTGCCCTCGTGCAACTCCTCGCTCGAAAACGTCGCCCCGTGGATGCCGTCCGCGCCGATGCGCCCACCGACCATCACGGCCAGGTCGCCCGGCTCGATCGACTTCTCGTGCGCGGGCTTGCCATGCAGCATCGCGGGAAGGACGCCGCCCGTCCCGCAAAAGACGAGCGGTTTCCCGACGAACCGGTCGTCGAACACGATGGAGCCGTTGATCGTCGGGATGCCGCTTTTGTTTCCGCCGTGCTCGACACCCTCGCGCACGCCCTCGAGCACGCGTTTGGGATGCAACAGGCGCGGCGGCAGGGGGCCATCCCAGAACGGCGTGGCGAAGCAAAAGACGTCCGTGTTGAACGAAAGCTTCGCGCCCATGCCGGTGCCGAAGGGATCGCGGTTGACGCCCACAATTCCGGTCAGCGCCCCGCCGTAAGGATCGAGCGCCGAGGGAGAGTTGTGCGTCTCGACTTTGATGACGAGCGACCAGTCGTCGGTGAAACCAATGACGCCCGCGTTGTCGGTGAAGACCGAGCGGCAGATGTCGCGATCACCCTTTTCGGCCCGGATGCGCGCGGTCGACGCCTGGATGAACGTCTTGAACAGGCTGGAAATCCGACGCGAGCCGCTCTCGTCACGGTAGTCGATATCCGCCGCGAAGATCTTGTGTTTGCAGTGCTCGGACCACGTCTGCGCGAGCAATTCCAGTTCGACGTCGGTCGGCCGGTCGGGCGGAAGACCCATCGCCCGCCGCGCGTCGCGTACGGACGCGTCGCGATAGTGGTCGCGAATCACACGCATCTCGTCGAGGCCGAGCGCGAGGGTCCGTTCGCGGCTCATGCGCACGAGATCGTCGTCGGAGATCTCCAGATCGATCGTCTCGACCGGAGGAACTACGTGGTCGGCCACCTTCGGCACGAATGGCGCGCGACCGCGCGCGAGGTCGAACTTCGCGCGCGGAACGACGACGGCGCGTTGGATCAGGTTGTTGGCCAGCACATCACCCGCGATGCGTTCCGCGTCCGCGGGAGTCAGCGATCCTCGCAGCAGAAACTGCGTCGACGTATAGACTCCCTCCCCCTTGGCGAAGGGCTTACCGAGGCGCACCTGCGCTGCCTCGCGAGCAGTGCGACCAATGTTGTCGGTCACGCCGGGGCGAAACCCGACCTCGATCAGCCAGTCGAATTCCCAGCGTGACGCGGCCGGCGAATTGACGAAACCCGCCTGGACGATGGGATCGCAATAGGTGTCGGCGGCGAGCATGGCAAGTTCGGACGCGTCGAGATCGGCGTCGATCGTGAAGACGAAAACAGTGGTCGCCGCGCGAACGTCGAGCCCCAGGTCTTCGCGGATGCGCCTCGCGGTCTTGGCGCCGACGGGATCGCGATCGGGATCGAGGGGAATGATTTCGATGCGATGAGCCATGCGCAGCTCCGTTCGGAATTCGTGCGGCGCCGACCGGGTCGGCGGGGCGCCGAAATTAGCAAATTCGATGGTCAGTCGCCAGACGTGGAAACGGGCGGCAAATCGCGGGATTTCGCGTCAATCGCGGATTTCCGGCGCCGTCGGATGCGCGCCCAGACTTCGGCGGCCTGCTTCCGGTCGATCGCGGCCACGGTCACGGCGTAAGCCGCCATGCCGCCGCCAATCGCCAGAGCGAGGCCGACGCCCTTGGCCGCCGTGAAACCGGACGTCGTGAAGTCGAACAGCCCGGCGATCCGGCTGACGCAAAATCCCATCACCGCCGAACCGAGGCCCGCCGTGAACAGGGCTTTGGCGAGCTTTCGCCCGCCGATGAGGCCGAGTCGCCGGCGCAGGATGACCGTCAGCACGATGGCGTTGAAACACGCGGCGAGGGTGCCCGCGAGCGCGAGCCCCCCGTGACGCAGCGGCCCCGTGGGATTGACGTGGTGCGTGTACCAGGAAATCCAACCCACGGCATCGGAATTCGTGGGTCCCATCATGGTCAGCCCGGCGACGAGGTTGACGGTGAGCGCGCCGGTGGCGACGAGCGCGGGTGTGAGCGAATCCTTGAGGGCGTAGAACGTGGGCACCAGAACGCGGAGCATGCCGAATCCCAGCAGCCCGAATGCGTAGAAACGAAGTGCGTGGGCGGTCTGGAGCATGGAATTCAGGTCGTAGTGCCCGCGCTGATAAAGCACGTTGCAGATCGGTTCGGCGAGCACGTAGAGCCCGACCGACGCCGGGAGGTTGACGAAAATGATCATGCGCATCGCGTAGTTGGTGGTGTCCACGAGCTGCGCGCGTTCGTTGCGCGCCGCGAGCGCCGCGAGACTCGGTAGGAGCGCCGTGCCCACGGAGATGGCGAAGACCCCTTGCGGGAGTTCCATGAGGCGGTCGGCGTAATAGAGGTAGCTGACCGCGCCGGGGTCGAGCAACGATGCGAAAATCTGATTGACGAAGACGTCGAGCGTCGAAACGGACAGGCCGATCATGCCCGGCAGCATCATCAGGCCGATGCGCGCGAGTTCGGGGTCGCGAAAGTGAAAATTCACGCGCGGGATGTGCGAAATCCGCCGCAGCGATGGCAGTTGCAGGACGAGTTGCGCCACGCCACCGACGATGACGCCGACGGCGACCGACGTGACCGGCCACTCGAAGTACGCGGCGAGTGCGATGGTGCACCCGATCATGCCCAGATTCAGGAACACCGGCGCGAACGCGGGCGAGAAAAAGTGTTTGTGCGCGTTGAGCACGCCCATGAAGAGCGCAACGAGGCAAATCAAGAGCGCGTAGGGCAGCATCACCCGCGTCAGGTGGATCGTGATCGCGTCCTTGGCCGGGATCTCGCCGAAACCCGGCGCGATGAACGAGACGATGGCGGGTGCGAAGAGGATGCCGAGCGTGACGAGGCCGATCAGGATGATGGTCAGGAGGGTGCACGCCTCGTCGAAGAGCCGCCGGGCGCGCTCGGGCCCCTGCTCCTCGCGGACCTTGGCGTAGATGGGGATGAAGCTGATGGTGAGCGAGCCCTCGCCGAACAGGCGGCGTAGGACGTTGGGGATGCGGAACGCGGCGAAGAAGGCGTCGGCGTAAATACCCGTGCCGAAATAGGCGGCAATGATCGCCTCGCGCACGAAACCGAGCACGCGGCTGACCATCGTCGCGCCCGCGACCACCGCGGTGGCCCGCAGAACGGTTCGCTTCTCGCTCATGCGCTCCGCCCGGTCCCGACGTGCGGACTTGACACGCCAAACGGCCAAATGTATAGAGAGCGCCCCGCAAACACGCGGGAAATCGTTGTTTTTCGACCTGAGCCCGGAGGAACATCGTGGCGAATCACGATTCGGCCGTCAAACGGAACCGTCAGAACAAAAAACGCAATGAGCGCAACCGCTTCGTGCGCGCCACGGTGCGCAGCGCGGCCAAGAAAGTCATGGTCGCGACCGATGCCGGCGAAAAAGAGGGAATTACGGACCTGCTCAAGGACGCCGCGTCGAAGCTCTCCAAGGCGGCCAGCAAGGGCGTTGTGAAGAAGCAGACGGCCTCGCGCAAGATCAGCCGTCTCGCCCGCCGCGTTCACTCCCTCGCCTCCGCGTGATTTCCGCATAGGTCCAGGATCATCCGTTCGAGGATGATCCGGTCGTTCGCGCGGCTGTTCTTCAGCTCAAAATCCGTCTTCGAGAGATTGACAAGGGCGCGCAGAAGGTCGTCGCGCCGGTAGTGGCGCGCCTGCGCCTGCATCTTCTGTACGACGTACGGGTGTGCGCCGATTTCGCGCGCGATGTCGTCCGCGCTCATCTTCTTTTCGTGCAGTTCCTTCACCAGCAGCAACTTGCGCACATGACCCGCGATCGCCGAATGCACCCGGATCGGGTGTTGGCCGGTTTCGAGCATTCCATCGAGAAAAAAGAACGCCTTGGCCCGGTTCTTCTCGCCGATCGCATCGGTCATGTCGAAAACGCTCTCGGTCTTGAGCGCCACCATGACGGCCTGAACGTCCGTCAGTTCGATCGTTGCCTTGTCCTCGGCAAACAGCGCGCTCTTTTCCACTTCCGACTCGATCCGGTGAAGATCGTCGCCGAGTTGCGCGGCCAAAAACGCCGCCGCGTCTTCCGCCAGCTTCTTGCCCCGCTCGCGCGCCATGCGCGACGCCCACCCGGCAACCTGATTCGCCTTCAATTTCTCGAATTCCACCAGCGTCCCGTCGGTCTTGGCCACCTTGGCGAGCGCCGAGCGTTTGTCGAGTTTTTCGCCCTCGACGACGATCGTGCAGGTGTCGAGTCGTTCCTGCGCGAGCGTGCCCAGCAGTTGCAGATCCTCGGGTTTCAGGTTGTGGGCGCCGCGGATAAGTACCACGCGCCGCGCGGCCATCATCGGGTACGTGCGCGCGATGCGAGAAAGGTTCGCCAGAGAGTCCTGCCCGCCCTGCAGGCGGTCCATGTTGAAGTCGGCGTTCCCGCCGCCCAGCGCCGCCGTGACGATGAGGTGATTGGCGCGCACGCGGATGTAGGCCGACGGACCGATCACCACGTAGATCGGCGCGACCGACTTCGCGACCTGTTTTTCCAGTTCCTCGAGCGTCATTCGGCAAATCCGTCGAAGATGCGCGCGTGCAAGTCGTCCGCCATGCGCTCGGCGATGCTGCGAATCGCGCCTTTCTTGTTCGCCTCGCTCTCGAAAATGTCCGGCGGCGCCTGATAGTCGGCGATCTGCGCAATGGTGCGATCGTTCCAGATCACGCGGCCATCGGGGAGGACGATTTTGACATGCACCTGCATCGAGGCGCGATACTCCACCGCAAAGTCCGAACGCGAAAAGCTGATTGGTTTGGAGTTGAACTTGCGGATAACGCCGACCAGCACCGCGTCGGCGTCTTCGACGTTCGCGAGTTCCACGAACCGATGCAGCAGGAACTCACCGCGAATCGCGTCGGTCACGACCGATTCGAGGCCCGCCTCGTATGTGTCGTTTCGAAAAACCGGAATGGCGACCCGATGAATCGACGAATCCAGATTGACGCCCCGCGCCTCGCGTGCGTAACCGCAGGATGTCGCCGCCACGAGCACTATCATCCCCGCGAAAGACCGAAGAATTCTCTCACGCGCGACGAAAAACGGCACACCCGTCGGGCGTGCCGCTTCGCTTGCCGCCATGAGCGGACCGCTCAGTCTTTGATGACGTTGACCACGAAGGAGTTGTCGGCCGCGGCCCACGTGACCACGTAGCGCTCGTTGCCGGCGGTGAAGTAAAACTTCACCACGCCCGTGGCCTTGTCGAAGTTCTGAAGCGGCGGCGAGAAAAACATGCGCTGCTCGTAGTGCTTCACCGCGCTCTCGAAGAAGTGCAGGTTGAAATTCATCTTGGTCTGGTCAGAGTGCCGGTAGATGATTTGCCCGCCGGACTCGATGACCACGTCGTTCACCACCACGCCGCCGCGCAGGGGCGTGAGCCGAAAATACAGCCGATTGACCTGGCCCTTGTCGAAATCGAGCAGCAGGTTGCTGACGCGCACGCCGTTCTTGTGGTCCCAATAGGTGCCGTCGAAGGTCAGCCACTGATCGGGGGGCTGCAAGGTGTCGGCCGCGGCGGCCAGCGGGACGGCGGAAACGAGCAGTGCCGTCAAAACGACCAGAAGAGCCTTTTTCATCGCGGATGCCCCCGGGTGGCGAAATCTGCTCGGTTTATACGGGCACCGGCGCGGACTGTCAATAACGTCCACTCCATTCGGCGCGTCGTATGTGCCGATTTTCGCCCGATTTCACGTCGGAATTCCGTGACGCCGTTTCCACTTGTCGAGCCGCTCGAACTGCGTGAGATCGACACCGCAGATCGGGCATCGAAATCCCTCGGGCAGGTCGCGAAAATCCGTCCCCGGCGGGACGTTCATCTGGGGACAACCCAGCGCCGGGTCGTAGATGTAGCTGCATTTCAGGCACTTGAACTTCACGAGCGGTCTCCGTTGCGCGCGCGGGGTTCCTCGGGTTCGTGTCCGACGGGACCGATATCCGCGAGCGCGGGTTCGGGCACCAGACGATGAGCGTCGGCGAAATCCCGGCCCACGATACGACAAAATTCCGTGACCAGCCGATGGCGCTCCTCACCGATTTTTTCGGCATTCGCGTCTTCGAGCGGCAGCGTCCCACCCGCCGACCGGTCGTGACCTCCCGCAGACCCGCGCCGACCGACGAGCTGCGCGGCAATCGCCCCCGCGCTTCGGCCCTTGCGGACTGTCCGCAGCGAAAACTGAAGCCGGTGGTCGATGACGCCGAGACACAGCGTCCAGCTCACGCCTTCGGTCTTGAGGAAAAAATCCGCGAGTTCGGCGACGGTTTCCGGGTTCGTGATGCGACCCATGTCGCTGACGATCACGTCCTCGACGATCCTCGCATTGGCGAGCGCGACGGCGTAGTGCCGATAGTACCGCCGGGGCACCCGGGCGCGCTCGATGCGCGTCAACCAGCGCAAACTGATCTTCGAGTAGAGATCCTGAAGCATACGGAAGTCGGCATCCGAGGCATCGCGCCCCAGGTCCGCGATGTCGGACTTGATCCCGTAATACAGCGCGGTCGCCACGCGCGCGTCCAGGGGGATGTCGTTGTCGCGGATGTATTCGGCGAGGATCGAACAGGTCGCGCCGTAGGATACGCGCAGGTCCGCGAACGAGGCCGGGCACTCGCGACGCGAGATGTGGTGATCGATCACCACCGAATAACGCAGTCCCTTCTTGATGAGCACGTTCTTAGCCTTCGGGTGCCCATCGACGAGCGCGATGAACTTGAACCGCGCCGCTTGCCCGGTGCTCATCTCATGGATGGGGATACGCAGCAGACGCACCATGGCGCGGTTTTCCGCGCGGCCCAGGTTGCCGCCGTAGCCGATCTTCACCTTGGCGGAGTGCGTGTGCGCGAGGATATGACGCAGCGCGAATGCCGAGGCGATGGCGTCGGGATCGGGATGGTTGTGCGTGAGAATGAGCACGCGCCCCGCGCCTTCCAGGGCGGCCAGCAGATCCGCGAGTTTTCCCTTGGCTTGAATCATCGCGTCGAACGTCGATAAATGCCATTGAACGAAAGTTGAGGCATCATAGACCGGAGAACGAAGTGCGGGCAAGAAACGCACTCGCGGATTCGGAGCGGCATTTGGTGATTCGTGACGACGAAATCCGCGTGATCGCGCTGGCGGGAAGCCCACGGCGGGGCGGAAGCTCCGACCGATTGCTCGACGCGTTCGTGGCGGGTGCGCGCGAGGCCGGCGCGTCGGTCGCGCGTCTCGCGATCACCGAGCTTTCCATCGCGCCCTGCGACGGGTGCGCCGAATGCGAGGCGCACGGGCGGTGCGTGATTCTGGACGACCACGGTCCGCTCGCCGATCGCGTTCAAGATTCCGACATCTTTGTGGTCTCCACCCCGGTCTATTTTTCGGGATTTCCCGGCATGACCAAGAACTTCGTCGACCGGTTTCAGGCGCACTGGGCGCGCAGATACCGCCTCGGCCACACGGAACGTCGCGGCCCCGTCGGTTATCTGCTCGCGACGGGCGGCGCGCCGAGCATGAAGAACTTCGACGGCGTGAACGCCACGTTCAAATATCTGATGCAGGCCATCTGGGGACGGGTCGGCGATTCGGTGACGATTCCCAATCTCGACGTCCGGGGCCCGATCGGCGAAGATCACGAGGCCGTGCGCGTCGCGCGAGAAATGGGTTATCAGTCGGTGCGGCAGCGCCGCGAGGGGGGAATACCATGAGTGACGATCTGAAGGGGAAAAAGGCACCCGCGTTCTCGATGCCCGACGCCGAGGGCAAGGTTCACAAGCTCGGCGATTACGCCGGGCGCAAGGTTGTGCTGTACTTCTACCCCAAGGACGACACCCCGGGCTGCACCCGCGAAGCTTGTGGGTTTCGCGATCTGAAGGCGGACTTCGACGAACTGAGAACGGTGATTCTCGGCGTGTCGTCGGATGCGGCGGCGTCGCACCAGAAGTTCACGACAAAATACGGCCTGAACTTTCCCCTGCTCACGGACAAGGACCACGCCGTGGCATCGAAGTACGGCGCCTACGGCGAAAAGTCGATGTACGGCAAGAAGGTCACGGGCGTCATCCGTTCGACCTTCGTCATCGATGCGGCGGGGAAGGTCGCGGGCCAGTGGCGGGGCGTGAAGGTGGACGGGCACATGGACAAGGTGCTCGAATTCGTGAAGGGCATGCCCTGACCTCCATGGGCGCGGAACTCGACAAAAAGGTCGTGGCGAAGACGCTGCGCAAGGTCGGCGTCCTGCTCGAACTCGCGGGTGAAAACCCGTTCAAGGCGCGCGCCTTCGATCGCGCGGCCCGGGCGGTGGAAACCTGGGACGGCTCGTTCGCCGAACTCGCGACCGCTTCGGCGGGCGGTCAAGTCGAGGGAATCGGAAAGGGCATCGCCGCGGATCTGGCCGAACTCGCGGCCTCGGGTCGTCTGGGCGTTCTCGACGATCTCGAAGCGTCATTTCCGGCCGGGCTCACCGATCTGCTCGACATCTCCGGTCTCGGCCCCAAGACCGTGCGAAAACTTTACGAGGAACTCGGCGTCACGAACATCGACGCACTCGAATCCGCCTGCCTCGACGGAAGGATCGCGAAGCTCCCGCGCATGGGCGAGAAAAGCGTCGCGAACATCCTTGCGGGCATCACGCACCTTCGCAGCTATTCCGGTCGGTTCCATCTTCACACCGCACTCGATGTCGCGACGGGCGTCGCGGCGGCGCTGGCTCCCTTCGCAGAACGGATCGAGATTGCCGGATCGCTGCGTCGCCGCCGGGAGACGGTAAAGGACATCGACCTCCTCGCCGCCACGAGCGACGTCACCCGGCTCGCGGATGCGTTCACGTCGCTGCCCGGGGTGACTCGCGTGACGGGCAAGGGCGAGACGAAGTGCTCCGTGATTCTTGGCAGCGGAATGGCGTGCGACCTGCGCATGGTCGACGCATCGGTCTTCGGCGCGGCGCTCGCGCACTTCACGGGCAGCGCCGATCACAACGTCGCCATGCGCCGCCGCGCGAAATCGATGGGAATGAAGCTCAGCGAGTATGGCCTCGAACGCGAGGACGGCACTCGCATCCCCTGCCCCGACGAACGCGACGCGTTCGAGGCGTTGGGCCTCGCGGTCATCCCGCCGGAACTGCGCGAGGATCTGGGCGAGATCGACGCCGCCCAGTCCGGGGCGTTGCCGGCGCTGGTCGAGTCGGGCGAGCTGCGCGGTGTTCTGCACGCGCACACGCAGTATTCCGACGGCACCGCGTCGATCGCCGATATGGCTGCCGCCGCGCGCGACTTGGGCTTCGCGTATCTGGGACTCGCCGACCACAGCCAAAGTTCCACGGTGGCCGGCGGCCTGAAACCCGACGCGGTGCGCCGCCAGCACGCCGAGATCGACGAATTCAACGCGGCGCACGAGTTCCGCGTGCTCAAAGGCATCGAGTCGGATATCCGCAAAGACGGTTCACTCGACTACGACGACGACGTGCTCGCGTCGTTCGATTTCGTCATCGCCAGCGTGCACTCGCACTTTCAAATGAGCCGCAACGACATGACCGCGCGCGTGATCCGCGCCGCGCGCAACCCCTTCACGACGATGTTGGGACATCCCACGGGCCGTTTATTGCTACGCCGCGAACCCTACGAGATCGACATGGACGCTGTGGTAGAAGCCTGCGCCGAATCGGGCTGTGCGATCGAGATCAACGCGAATCCGTATCGCCTCGATCTCGACTGGCGGCTCGTGAAAAAGGCGATCGGGCTCGGCGTGTGCATCGCGATCTGCCCCGACGCTCACAGCACGCAGCAACTCGCGTACTCGGGCTTCGGCGTGGATATTGCGCGCAAGGGCTGGGCGCGCAGCTCGGACGTTTTGAACACGCTCGACGCGGAGGAATTTCTGACTTTCGCAGGCGCCCGGCGGAATAGTTAGTCGGATATCACCCTCGTTTTTTCATGACGGCGACACGATCGATGATCTCTGACATTGACCGGTGGCCATCGCCGACCCAGTATCCGCGCGGGCCATCGCCTTGCCGTTGACGGCGGGGCGAGAGGGACGTAAACGACACCGCCGAAGCGAAATTCACGGAGAAGTCTTCGATGTCCGACCACGATCACCACGACCATCAACACGATCATCATCAGCACGGCCACGGCGATCCGAAGCAGGAGCAGGATCAGCGCATCGCCGAAACGCTCGCCAACGTCCGTTACAAGTTTCTCGTCATGAGCGGCAAGGGCGGCGTCGGCAAGAGCACCGTGTCCGTCAATCTTGCCGTCGCGCTCGCGAAGGCGGGTTGGAAGGTCGGCCTCATGGATGTGGATCTCACGGGACCGAGCGTGCCCGGGCTTCTCGGTCTCGACGGCGCGCAGGCCGAGTTCGACGGCACGCGCGTGCACCCGATCGTTCATTCCGAAAACCTGAAGGTGCTTTCGATCGCTCACCTGATCGATTTGTCCGACAAGGCGGTCATCTGGCGCGGCCCGATGAAGATCGGCGCGATCCGTCAGTTCCTCGCGGATATCGAGTGGGGCGATCTCGACTTCATGATCATCGATTGCCCCCCGGGCACGAGCGACGAACCGCTGACCGTGGCGCAGACCTTCACCGGTGTGCAGGCGATCGTTGTGACGACGCCTCAGGAAATCGCCCTCACCGACGTCCGCAAATCGGTGCACTTCTGCCAAAAGGTCAACATGCCGATCCTGGGCGTGATCGAAAACCTGTCGGGTTACACGTGCCCCCAATGCGGCCACTTCGAGGAGCTGTTCAAGACCGGCGGCGGCGAAAAGCTCGCGGCGCAGTTCAACGTGCGGTTCCTCGGCCGACTGCCGATCGACCCCGCCGTCGTGCGCGCGGGTGACCTCGGCGAACCGTATCTGGCCCTGAACGCCGACAGCGCAACGGCCAAGGCATTTGCGCAGATTGCCGACACGATCTTCGAGATCGCGAAGACGCTGCCCGTCGAGCGGCCGGGCTATACACCGATCCAATTCGTCAAATCTCGCTGATCGGGACCGGAAGGAAAACGGACGGGCGACACGCCCGTTCGCTCGTCGTTCTCGCGTAAATCGAAATCAGCTTTCGCCGAGTTCCTTCAGGTCGCCGCAGCCGAGCCACTCGGGGAACGTGTCCGAACTGCGCCTGAGCCACTTCATCATATCGACGAGCTGCTCGCCCGCCGGCCGCAAGCCCTCGGGCTGCGCATTGGCGAAATAGTAGCCCGGATTGATGTAGCTATTGCCCGACCAGTCCTGATACAGGTCGAGCACGAATCCGAAGAGCCCGAGCCCGAAGACATCCAGGGTCTGTTTGAACTCGTCGATGGCGATGAGCGTGCCGTTCAGGAAGTTGTCGGAGAGAAGCAGGAAGAGACGACGCAGTTCCATCGTCTCGGCCTTGGTGAATTCCTCGCCCGTGTCCCACACCACCCACGTCTCGTCCTCGTCCCAGCGCATGTTTTCGTTCTTGTCGTCGTAACGCAGCGAGCGGCCGTCCTGGATGTCGATCTCGCCCATCATGGCGTCGAACATCGTCGCGAACGACTCGAACATGTTTCCGAGCGCTATTCCGGCTTCCTTCATGTTCTGAACGGA
Source organism: Deltaproteobacteria bacterium (assembly GCA_020845895.1). Lineage (NCBI taxonomy): Bacteria > Pseudomonadati > Myxococcota > Myxococcia > Deltaproteobacteria bacterium. The sequence goes on from JADLEX010000091.1 coordinate 30,049, forward strand.
CTCGTCGTGCGGTTCCTTGAGCAGCAGCGCGTTCGGGAAGATCGGATCGTAGAGCGTGTTGCGGATCGAGATGTAGAAGTCGTTGAGGATCGTCTCGCACATCGTCCCGTTCCACTTGAACTGGTCGAAGGTCACGGTGTTGATGTCGAGGTTTTGCGCGACGACGAAGCGCACGAAGAACTGCCAAAAATACCCAAGCCCCTTGCTCAGGTACAGCTCGGCGCGAGAGAAACGGCCGGGCAGGTTGATCTCGACCTCCGGCTGACGCAGACCCCACACGTAGTATCGCAGGTAGTACTGATATGGGTCGGCGTACTCGAGGAGCCGATCGGCGAAGGCGATCGTCTCGGGCACGCGGCTGTCGCCGAGCTTGTCCACGAGAATCTGAATGCCGAGCACCGTGTGCTCGAAGCAGGTCCGGTCGAAGCGGTTGCAGGTGTCCAGATGGTCCTGCGTGTAGCAACTGCTGTGACGCACGACGTACATGCGGGGGCAGTTGTCGATGCACTCCGCCATGTTGTAGGTCATCGGCGGATTGATGAGCCCGCAGTTCTTGAGGCTCGTGCAGAGCTTTTCGCATTCCTCGGGCGGAGTGTGGATGATCCACTCGGCCGCGCCGAGATAGATGTCCTCGCAGGTCGGCGCAGCCAGGACCTCCTCGAACATATAAGGCTGGAGCTTCCACGGGCAATCGGCGACGCAGCGCTCCTTGGTGGTATTGAAGTCGTCGTAGAAGTCGCAGACGCCGAGCCGATCGCACGCCTCGACACACGAGTCCAGATCCTGGTCTTTTACGTAGACGCCGGAGAGCAGGTCGATGATGCCCGTGAGGTTTCGCCAGACGAGCAGATCGTTGGCGAGCACGGTGCCCCACTGCGCCTGCGGGTGATCGGGCGCGATGCGCCTCGCCCGCAGGAAGAGATTGTACGCCTCGCCCGCGTCGCCGGCCTCCAGCGAGCGTCGCCCTTCGCGCAGCAAGTCGTGCAGTTCCATGTCCTTGGGGTCTTCACCCATGCAGGACACGACGCCGACCGACGCCCCGGCAAACAACGCGATCAAAACAACAACGATCCCCGTGCGTTTCATGGTGCGTCTCGTCGTCATGATTTCGGCCCCATCTTATAGCGATCCGGCACGGCGAGCGGGAAGCCGAGGCCGACGCCGATCGTGTACACGTCGCGGAAAATCAGGGCGTTGCGCCCGTCCGTCGCGTATTCGAAGTTGAAACTCAGAAGGCCGGGGATGAAGAGCGGCGTCAGCGGCGCGATCATGTTCACGACGACCTTGCCGTCGTCGCCGTAGCCCACGAGGCCGATCTCGTCGATCAGCGTCTTGAGCCCCTCGCTATTGGTGCGATACGTTGCCGCACCCGCGAACCCGTGACGGTACGCGATGGACAGCGGGCCCATGCCGATGCCCGCCTGCGCCGCGAACCACGGCCCCGGCGTATAGCCGTAGGTGCCCGCGATATCCGAGAGATCCGGGAAGATGTTGACGTCCACGCCCTGACTGGCGAGGTAGTCTTTTACGTCCTGATTCTGCTTCGGGAATTCCGGCGTATCCCGGATGGTCTCCAGAAACGCCGCGCCTTCGGCCGAGAAGCTGAAGGTCACCCACTTGACGGGATCGGGCAGGCGCACGTCGAAGATTCCCCCGAGCTTGCCGCCCCAGGTCGTCGCGCCGACGTCGAGATCGGGTCCGAGGCCGAAGATGATCGCCTGATTCGGATCGGCACGGTGTGCGGTGGGCGTGATGATGCCGCCGGTGACGCCGGTCGACACGTACTTTCCGCGCCACGGATTCCACTTCGCGTCGATCGTCGTGTCGCCGAGGTCCGCGGGCGAGGAGTCGTACTCCGTCACCGGGATCGGACGGCCCATTTCGACGAGCACCTTGTAGAAGTCCTCGCGGGTGACGACGCCGATCTCATCCGAGCTGCCCGGCGTGAAGATCGGGTCGATATCGATGTGGATGACGGCCCAGAAGGTGTTGATGCCCACCGTCAAATTGTCCCTGAGCCCGTATTGAAACCCCGCGCCGTAGCCCTGCAGACGACCGCTCACGCCGAAATCGAACTCGAAGAACTTTCCCTTTTTCTCGAAGGGATCGGGGGCGACGATGACGGGCACGACATCGTCGATCTTGCGATCCTGATCGAAGCGCTTCCACGCCCGACGGTGCTGCCATCCGAAAAAGAAGATGCCGTAGCCCTCGGGAATCGTCGAGGAGGCGCCCCAGAGCGTTTCCATCGAGCCGAGCAGCTTCTCCTGATGTTTGATCCAGCGCCCGTACTCGCCGAACGGCGGATCTTTCTTCGGCGCGATGACCTGCGATGCGCTGCCGCTCGCCGGTTCCTCCTGCGCCCATGCCCAGGATGCGCCCATCGTCATCGAAACGACGATTGCCGCAAAGAAAACACGACAAATGGATTTCATGTGGTCTCGACGCCCTTCCTCACGCGCGGCGCGCAAATCCGGCGAGCGCATGTCACGACGCCGATTCGCCCAGCTCGAATCGGCGTACGCATCGCAAATTCCCCACTCGATCGTCCGTTCATTTGAACGGGAATTCAAAGCCCACGCTTTTGTAACCGAAACGTAACGGATTTCCAAGGGTTATTTCGCGTTCGTTACCGCGCCGGACCCGAGATCCGAAATCGCCTCGCGCAGCTTCGCGCCGACCGCCGCGGCCGCATCGGGACCGTAAAAGCACGAGTCGCTCTCGTAC
>JADLEX010000092.1 GCA_020845895.1 Deltaproteobacteria bacterium
CGACCGGCTGGGGCTTCCCCGGTTGGCCGCGTGACCTCAACTTTCCGAACCGCCGGATGCGGACCCGCTTGTCCGGTGGTGTGGCAGGGGAACTCCGAGGCTATTCCTCGGAGCCCCTATGCCGATTCGACTCACGACGAATCGCAGGGCGCGATTCATCGCATCCGGCCGGGGGACCACGTCATCGGGGCGAATGCGTTTGGCGGGCGCGCCGCGAATCGCCATGTCGCGGATCGCCTCGGCAACCTCTCCCTACGTCTCGCAACGCACGTCGCGCATCAAACCCGGCAGCACGCGCTGGTCGATCATCAGCACGGCGCCGTCCTTCCACTCGATCATCCGAACGGTCATGGCAAGCTCCGATCCGGTGAGTGCATTGATCAGGAAATCCGCCGGTTCGAAACCGCGACTGCCGTAAAATTGAGCGTTGATCCCAAAATGGGAGCGTGGTATCGTCATGTCATGCGCGTGATCGCCCGAAAGGCCCTGTCGGATTTCTGGAAGCGGCCCGGATGCGCGGACGCGGAAGGACCGCTGAGGGCCTGGTTTCGCGAGGTTCGCATCCGGGACTGGAACGGGCCCGCGGATGTGAAAGCGATCTTCCGCAGCGCGAGTTTTCTCGCGGAGAATCGAGTGGTGTTCAATATCGGCGGAAACAAGTACCGACTCGTCGTCGCCGTTCACTACGCCGCGCGAATCGTCTTCATCCGGTTCGTCGGAACGCACGCCGAATACGACCGGATCGACGCGAAGGAGATCTGAAATGGACGTCAAACCCATCCGCACCGAACGGGACCATCGCCGCGCCGTGCGTCGAATCGCCGAACTCATGTCCGCCCGGCCGCGCACACCGGAATTCGACGAACTGGAGGTGCTCGGCACGCTGGTGGATGCGTGGGAATCGCGCCATCACGCGATTGACCCTCCCGATCCGATCGATGCCATCCGATTCCGGATGGAGCAGATGGGGCTCGCGCGCAAGGATCTCGAAGCCTTTATCGGTTCGCGCGCCCGCGTTTCCGAAGTTCTGTCGCGTCGGCGTCCGTTGAGCCTTTCCATGATCCGCCGGCTTCACCGGGGCCTGGGAATTCCCGCCGAAGTCCTGATCGCGGACTAAGATATTTATCTTCGTCTTCCGCGCCGTAGGGGTGCGAATCATCTCATCCGGTCGGGAACCACGCCGTCGGGGCGCGAATCATCGCGTTCGTCCGGCTCGCCGACGTCACGAACGATTCGCGTGACAAAGCCCATGTTTAACCCGGCATGTTCGGTTTATGATCGTATTATTTGTGAATTTCGCGCCGCTTTGACCTAAGACGTCCGCAAAAACGGCTCGGCCGCCTCGCCGCGCGCGCGCCGGGTCTTTTCGATGTGCAGCCAGATCACGTTGACTGCGGCGGGGGTTACGCCGTTGGTGCGTTGCACCTGGCCGAGCGTCTCGGGCCGGATGCGCCGGAGTTTTTCGCGGATCTCGTGCGACAGGCCGCCGACCGCGTCGAAGTCGAATCCTTCGGGGATACGCACGCGATCCGACGACAGAAGCCGCTCGGCCTCCTCGGTCTGGCGACGCAGGTAGCCGCGATAGGCGATCTGCGTTTCGACCTCCGAGATTACATCAGCCGGCAAATCCGGGCGATCGGAATCGAGCGCGGCCGTGCCGGCGTATCCAAGCTCGGGTCGCGTGACGAGCCCGGCCAGCTTCGCGGGTTTCTTGAGCGCCGCGGACCCGGCCGCCGCGAGCGCCGCGTTCACCGCATCCGAGGGCGTCAGCGCCGTCGCGTCGAGGCGGGCAATTTCGGTCTCGATCCGTTCGCGTCGGGCGAGAAACCGCTCCCAGCGGGCTTCGGACACGAGGCCGACCTCGCGGCCGATCGGCGTCAGGCGCAGGTCCGCGTTGTCCTCGCGCAGCAGTAGCCGGTACTCGGCGCGGCTGGTGAACATGCGGTAAGGCTCGGTAACTCCACGGGAAATCAGATCATCGATCAACACGCCGATATACGCCTGATCGCGCCCGAGGATCACCGGCGCCTCGCCGCGGATCATGCGCACGGCGTTGATTCCGGCGACGAGACCCTGCGCGGCGGCTTCCTCGTAACCCGACGTGCCGTTGATCTGCCCGGCGAAAAACAATCCGTCCACCTCGGGCAGCTCCAGCGTGTGGCGCAAAACGCTCGGGTCGATGAAGTCGTATTCGATGGCGTAGCCCGGACGCGTGATCTCGACGCGCTCGAGGCCGGGCACCGTTCGCAGGAACGCGAGCTGCACGTCGTAGGGCAGACTGGTGGACATGCCGTTGGGGTAGTACTCGTCTCCGACGCGCGTCGTGGGTTCCAGAAAGATCTGGTGACGTTCCTTGTCCGCGAAACGCACCACCTTGTCCTCGATGGACGGGCAGTAGCGCGGCCCAACGCCCCGAATCTTGCCGCCGTAAAGGGGCGAGCGACCGATGTTGTCACGGATGACGGTGTGCGTGGCGTCGTTGGTCCAGGTGATGTGGCAGGGAACCTGCTCGGTGTCGATCCGGTCGTTCAGGAACGAAAACGGCAGCGGCGTTTCGTCGCCGGGCTGGTCTTCGAGACGCGAAAAGTCGATGGTGCGCGCGGCGAGGCGGGCCGGGGTGCCGGTCTTGAGCCGACCCATCGGCAGGCGCAGGTCCTCGCGCAGGAACCGGGCGAGCTCGTTCGAAGGCGGATCGCCGAATCGCCCCGCGCCGTAGGTCGACTCGCCGATGAACACGCGCCCGGCCAGAAACGTGCCGGTGGTCAGGACGACCGCGCGGGCGCGATACGTCACGCCGAATCGGCCGACAATGCCGCGGACCGCGCCGCCCTCGACGATGAGCGCCTCCGCCGTGTCCTGCTTCAGGTCAAGGTTCGGCGTGTTGAGCAGGACGCGCTTCATGCGTCGGACGTAGGCGGCCATGTCGGACTGGCAACGGCGGCTGCGGACCGCGGGACCCTTGGCGGTGTTGAGACGGCGGAATTGGATGCCGGTTTCGTCGGCCGCGAGGCCCATTTCACCGCCGAGGGCGTCGATTTCGCGCACGAGGTGGCCCTTGGCAAGCCCGCCGATGGCCGGGTTACAGCTCATCTGCGCGGTGCGGTCGAGGTCGATGGTGACGAGGAGCGTGCGCGCGCCCATCCGCGCCCCCGCGAGGGCGGCCTCGATGCCGGCATGTCCTGCGCCGACGACGATGAGTTCGTATTCGAGGGTCAGCAACACGCGCTCCCAACCGAGGATGATGCAACCGCGTCCACGCGGCCCCCGACTCGGCCCAAGTCAGGTCATGTGGCACAGCCGCCCTCGGCTGTGCGGTATTCCGGAAGCGCGGGGATTACCACGTTTCCGGGTTCGGGGGAACGAGCGGCATCATGGCGGGAGGTCCGAGAGATCCGGACCACGGGGGGCGGCGTTCAGGCGGATTGTTTCACGTGAAACAATGAGGAGGGGTCCGGGGGGCTATTTCTTACGCCGCCCGCGCGGAGTCTCACGTGGACTTTTCGGGGGCACTGTTTCACGTGAAACAGGCGCTCCGCCCTTGGCGTTCGGAATGGAAACCGCTCCGGTCGGCGTTTCGACGGGATTCACCGGGCGCGCGGGCGGCTTCATCCGGAATAAAGGAAGGTGCCCGACCGGCAGTTCCATTCGCGTGCAGGTGGAATGCGCCAATTCGCGCCAATACGGATAGACATTGAAGGGCACGTTGCGGCTCTCGAAATCGCGGCACTCGGCGTCATCCACTTCATAACCGGGCGGATATTGATAAAGCGCGCGATACGTCGCCGAGAGAAAGAAGTCGGAATCCTCGATCTGTTCGCCGCCTTCAGCGGCCTGCGTCGCGCCATTTGACCGGCTATGCAAACAGAACCGAATCGTGGCCGACAAACGCGGCGCTCCCGCGACCAGTTCCGATGTCGTGTGCGTGGTCATGTTCAGCAGAGGCGCCTCGTCCGGCAAACCGTCCGCACGCCAGCGTGTCCCGGCACGCAGATCGACCAACTGAATGTCGACCAACTCGACAATCGCCCACAGCGGGACATGCGGCGACGGCGCGTCCGCTCTCTTTTCCTCCGCGTCCCGACTTCGCGCGCTTCGTCCCTTCACGCCATATTCTCCGCGACCGCTTCCACGGCTAATTCGTCGGTTGCGCCTTCGATGGCGATTCGAATCGGAAGCCGGGCGCCGCGACCCCAGTTTTTCAGTTCGATCACATTCTCGGTCTCCGCAGCGGGGGCGTATTCGGCGGAGCGAACCTCGCGAAGCCGGAAAACGGGTTCCGCCCCCAGTGCGTGCGCCACGTCGGCGATGGTCTTGAGCTTCATGTCCCGACCGGCAATGTCGCGCCCGCTCAGGAGTTGACTGACCGCCGATCGGCTGACCCCGAGCCGGCTCGCCAGATCAACTTGCTTGATCCCTCGTTCATCCATCCAATCGCTGATCTTCTCCAGAACGTCGATCAGCAGTCCTTCCTGAACGAAAAGCTTCGTAAATTCGGGGTTCTGCAAACGTCGCTCAAGTTCCGTCTTCATCGCTGACTCTCCAAGATTTCCAGCCACTCGCGCATCACGCGCCGAGCCCGGTCGATGACCTCGGGCGGCAGGTCATCTCTCTTCTTCGTGCAACCATTCGTCAACAAAAACGATCGCCGCCCGTCCGGCAGGTTTCCGAAAAACCCCAAAACCCGCCGTTGGAATGCTTTGAATTCGAAAATATTTCCCTCAACCTTGCGAAAATGCTCGCGATTTGAGATCGATCCTGTTTCCGCCAACCGCGAGAAAAGTCTCATCAGCTTGACCAGATCGGCCCGATGGTTGGGTTCGCGTTCCAGTTCAATCAGGTATTCGCGCGCCGCGGCTTCGCCGCAATGGCCTGCGGCGTGCGCCACCACCAGACAGCGTCCCAGACATTCAATGATCGGCTCGATCCTTCGCTGCAATGTTAAGTCCCGGCTAAACGAAAGTCAAGCGACAAATCGCGCCCGTTCACAACCGCCCGATCGCGAGGACGAAGCCGACCTTGACGAGCAGCGGTCGGCTGACTTCGAGGTCATAGCGACCCGACGGAGACGGAAAGTCGTGGCGCGCCGGGAAGGGCCAGTAATCCACGCGGGTCTCGAACCCGATCACGCCGCTCGAAATCTCCCACACCGACCCGAAGCCCAGGCCGACCAGGCCTGTCATGAGTTTCGAGTCGCCGATCTCGTCACCCGCGTTTTCGTAGTCCGCGGCCAGGCGCATCGTCTCCCACGTCACCGCCACGTCGCCCAGAATGTAGGGATGCCAGTCGAGATCGCCGAAATAACGCACGTATCCCGTGCGGATCGTGAAGTTGGACAGGGTAAACGTCGCATCGGCGTCCTCGACCACGCCCCCATCGTCCACGGCGAGCGTCATCTCGCCGCCCGTCGCTTCGTATCCCGCGCCGAACTCGACACCGTTCAACCCCCACGTCGGAATCAGCGTGATGAGGGCCGACCAACCGGGAATGTTCGCGCTGACGTTCGACTCCTGCACGTCAACGCCCTCGGTCTGCGCGTCGGCGGTGGTCTCGAACGCAGGCAAGGCGGTCAGGCCGAGCGTGAGTTGCATGAACCCCGTGACCGACTGCGCCATCGGCCCGCCCTGCCGGGGCATTCGGGCGACCTGCGCCGCGGCGGGCGAAACCGACACGGCCCCCCAAACGCCGATCAGCACGACCAGCATCAGAATCGCCGTCGTTTTTCCCGAGATTTGACGCAAACTTCCCCCTCGCGCCGTCCGGACCGCTTCGAGTTACGATCCGCGCGACGCCAAGCTCATTCTAAGGTGTATCCGGGTGAATTGTCGAGGGAAAAATCCAGCCGGCAAGAGGCTGTGCGGCGATGGATGAGGTCGGTGGCGAAAATTCGACTTTCGGTTTATGATCGTTAAATGATCTAAGGTTGTCGGTCGTTGGTTTTTGGCTATTGGGTGTTGGGCGCCGGCTTTTGGTTGTTGGTCAGGCGCGTTCATGTCGAGTGGCCCGGCCGCCGGACTTCGCGAGGCTTCGTCGGACAAGCCCTCGGCCGGGTCCACAACGAAACCGATGTCAGCGATGGCGCCCGCGCTACACGACCAGATGTGGGCGAGGGTGCCGGTTCCACGCTTGTTGGAAATGGGCGGAAATCGGCCCGCGCCCTGTGGATGTCGTTCGCAACCTATTGATATTCCAGTGAAATTTTCCTCTTGAACGACGCGAAAGGTTTCCGGTAGTATGACGGGCGAAACGGGGGTGGGGGCCTTGCGCGTTTTACGCGTCGTTTCCGTGGCTCTTCTTGTGCTCGCGATGGCTGCCGCCCGCGTGTATGTCGGTGGCGTGCGCGAAAACGCCAAGGCGCGCGAGTCGCTGGCCGCTGGCGACATCACCGAAGCCATCACCGCGTACGACCGTTCCCTCCACTGGTATCTGCCCGGCAGCCCCACCGTGCGCGAAGCCGCGGCGAGCCTGATCGATATCGCGCACACGAGCGAATACGAAAGAGACCTCGACACGGCCCTGCGCGCGTGGCGTGTCCTGCGTTCGGGGTTTTACGCCGCGACTTGGCTGACCGTGCCCGGCCAGAAGATCATCGCGCAGTGCGACAACGAGATCTCCCGCCTCGTCGGTCTGACCGCCGAGGCCGCGCGACCCGGGAGCGGACCCGAGGCGCAGATGCGCGAGCTCGCCATCCTCAAGTCGCCGGTCGGACCCAAGCCCGCGTGGTCGTCGCTCGCGGTCCTCGCCTTCTTCGGCTGGATCGCCTCGGTCGTCGGGTTCATCTTCCGTGCCTTCGGCCCCACCGACGAATTCTTCCGCCGACCCGCCGTGTTGTGGGGGTTCCTCTTCGTCACCAGCTACGCGCTCTGGATGATCTCGCTCGCGCGGGCGTGAACCCGCTATCCCCCTCGCTCCCCGTCTTGATCTTTCGCGCGGACTCGTTCACACCCGAAAGTCCATGACGACTGAACCCGGCGAGGACGCGAGGATTCCCTCACCCACGGCCCCTCTCCCGCCCGAAGGGAGAGGGGAGGCCGAAGGACGGGGTGAGGGGCCGCGCGAGCCCGGCCGCCTCGCCGTCGCGATCGGGCTGCTCGTCGCGGGGTGCGTGGTGGCGTCGGTGCCGATCCCGATGCCGCACAACCTGCTGCGGCCCATCCATTTCTACCACATCGATTTCGTTCCGCTCGAATGCCTGATCGATCAGGCCATGAACCTATGGAAGAACACCGGGATGATGTGGGGCTACGTCCCGCAGTACCTCGCCGGTTACGCCGATCCATTCCCGTGGAACAGCAACGTCGCCCTCCACCTCATCGCGATCCTGTTTCCGCGCGTCGCTCCCTGGCAGCTCCTCTACTACATGGTCGTCATCACGGCTTTCGCGGTGCCGACGTGCGTGTATCTGGGCATGCGCGAGTTCGGCGTGCCGCGCCGGGCCGCGCTGTTCGGCCTGTTCTTTTCGCTCGTCGGTTTTTGCTGCGGTTTCGGCATCTTTTTTCTCGTCGTCGGCATGATCATCGCCGTGCTCGTGGCGGGGGTGTGCGTGTACGCCTTCGGCGTCTTCGCCAACTGGCTCGCGGGCGACCGATGGATTCGACCGGCGCTGCTGATCCTTCCCCTCGCGCCGGTGATCCACAAGACCGCCGTCTTCATCCTGATGGGCCCGTGCCTGATCTCGGTGCTCGTCTATCGCCGCGAGCTGCTGGCCGACCGGCGCAAGATCGCCGTGCTCGCGGGGCTCATCGGCCTCGCCCTCGCGGCCAACTGGTTCTGGATCGGACCTTATTTCGACTATAGGGACATTCTCGATTTCTCTTTCAATCGTTTTTTTCACGGCCTCGAGTTTCTTCTTCAGTTCGAAACCGCCTGGCCGTGGATCATCGCGCTCATCCTGTTGCTCTACCGGCTGCTCCTGTGGAGCTTCGGCGTCGCCGGAGCGGTCCACTCCATCCGCACGCGCGCGCCTTATCGCCGCAACGCGATCGTCATTTCGCTTTCGCTGGCTTACATGATCGGCCTCATCGCCTCGGGGGATTATTTCCCCGGGCTGCACTCCGCGCGATACGAGATCAACCTGCTGCTCTTCGTCTCCGTCCTTTGCGCCATGGCGATGGAAGCCCAGCGCGCTTGGCCCGATTGGCGCCTCGCCTCGCGCCTCAAACGCGCTGCCGCGCTGATGATCCCGTTCGTGGCGTGGTACGGTTGGATGGGTTCATACCGCGCGTTCATGCAGATGAAATGGCGAACCGAGACGCCGCCCATCGCTTTTTTAATGAAGGAGATGAACACACTCCCACTTGCGGAGATGCGCCGCGCCGCCCTGTACATCAAGCGCCATTCACGCGGCGAGGGTCGCGCATTCCTCGAACACTCGATGCACACGAACAACCTGCACTATCGCTTTCACAACGACAGCGGACGCCCGCTCATCAACGGCCCTTTCGATGGCGTTTTTTTCAAACAAAACGACATCAATTTTCAGTTCAACCTTTTGCTTCGTCCCGGCTTTTCCAAGTACTGCGAGCAATTCCGCCTGCCGGTCGAGCTTCGTTACCAACTACAGGACTTCGAGCGCATCGCCGAAACCTTCAACGTGCGTTGGTTTGTCGTGACCGAACCGCAGCGGCTCAAGGAACTGGTCAAGCTCACCAAGGGTCGAGTGGTCGACCACGGCGAGTTCGGCCGCTTCGGCGTCTTCGAATACACGCAACCCGGCGGATGGTTCCTGCGCGGCTCGGGCGATCTCACGTACGACTTCGGCTACCTGTCGCTGAAAAACGTCAAACCCGATCCGACAACCGGCGACATCGTGCTCAAGTGGCACTCGTTCGTCGATCTGAAAACGTCGGACGGACGCGTCGTCGACTCGTTCACGAACGACGACGTGCGCGCGGGTTTCATCCGCATCGAAAATCCCGGGAGCGAGTTCACGATCGGTTTGGAGCGGTGAGCGACCCTCACCCCCGACCCCTCTCCCGCCCGGCGGGAGAGGGGTGGCGAGCGAAGCGAGACGGGGTGAGGGCTGTTCGCAACCCTGTCCGCAAGTGCGTGGATGCGCCTGTCCGCACCCTGTGGAAAAAAAATTGTCCCCTTTTGCGCCCGATTCTTCCCCTTTTTTGCGGACAGCCTTGTCCACGCAACTAGCGCCGTGCCCTCGCGCACTTGCGCGAGCTATCCCCGGACTTCACAGGCTTTACGACTGCGACGAAGTTTCTTATAAATAAAGCCCCTATTCGCCTTCGGAACCCGAAAACGGAGTCGCGCCCATGGAGTTCGTCATCGCCAAGGACGAGTTCATTCACGGCTTGTCCCGCGTTCAGAGCGTCATTGAGAAGCGCACCACGCTGCCGATTCTGGCGAATGCGCTGCTCGAGACCAAGGGCGATGCCCTGCGGATCACGGCCACCGATCTCGAGGTCGGCGTGAAGGGCCTTCACGAAGCGAAGGTCCTGGACGCCGGCTCCATCACGATCAACGCCAAGAAGCTCTTCGAGATCGTGCGCGAGCTTCCCGCCGGCGAGGTCGCCGTCAAGGTTGCGGCGAACAACTCGGTGGAGATCACAAGCGGGCGATCGCGCTTTCGCATCCTCGGTCTTCCCGACGAGGAGTACCCGATCCTGCCCGACTACGAAAACGAAAAGTTCGAGGAGATCCCCGCGTCGGCGATCGCGGACATGTTCGAGATGGTTTCGCACGCGGTGGGCGCCGATGAAACGCGGCCGTATCTCAACGGCGTTTTTCTCGAAACCGGCACGTTGGGCGACAAGTCGACGCTGCGCGCCGTGGCCACCGACGGTCATCGTCTCGCGATGTGCGAAAAAGAATTGCCCGAGGGCTGCGGCCTCTCCGTCAAACCCGGCGTCATCGTGCCGCGCAAAGCCGTCGCCGAACTGCGCAAGCTCGTCGAGGGCGAGGACGGCAACATCCTCATCAAGGTCTCCGAACGCAACGTCATCGTCCGCAAGGGCGCGGTGCTCTACATCATCCGATTGATCGAGGGAAACTTCCCCGATTTTTCCTCGGTGATTCCCAAAAACAATCAGCGCGTGGTGACCTGCGCGCGCGACGACCTGCACGCCGCGCTGCGCCGCGTGGCCATCATGGCCGAGGAACTCGGGCGCGGGGTGCGTTTTTCGCTCGCGAAAAAACTGCTCGAGGTCTCGTGCGACAATCCCAATCTCGGCGAAGCCAAGGAAGAGCTGACGGTCGGCTACGACGGTGAGGAATTCCAGATCGGATTCAACGCGCGATATTTCCTGGACGCGCTGGCGATCATCAAGGACGAGGACGCGAGCCTGTCGTTCTCGGATCAGCACTCGCCGGTGCTGCTGCGCGCGCCGTCGGAGGCGGGCTATCAGGAAGTCATCATGCCGATGCGGCTGTAGCCGAGGAATGTGGAATTTGGAATGAAGAATGGGGAAAACCCCGGCATGGCGCCTGCGAAGTGAGAGGCAATCCAAAGTTGCCGACGTCGGATAACCCGAAGCAAAAGGAAACTTCTCCGCGAGACATCCAGACTCGATCGTTCGATTTCGCGCTGCGGATCGTGACTTTGTATCGTTATCTGCAGACAACAGGCGGAGTCGCTCGTTCACTCTCCACGCAAATTCTCCGTTCGGGAACGTCGATTGGCGCAAATCTGGAAGAGGCTTGCGCTGGTCAAAGCAAAGCCGACTTCATATCCAAGTGCGCGATCTCGCTCAAGGAAGCCCGAGAGACACACTATTGGCTGAGACTATTGGCGGCGTCTTCCGCTGCGCCGGCCGATCGATTGGGACCGTTAACGCAGGAAGCCGACGAATTGATCGCGATTCTGACTACGATCGTTCGTAACGCCTCTTCGTCGAAAAATCGCGAGTCAAAGAGCTGATCGCCACGTGCAGATCTTCACCATTTTTCGGAACTCTCCATTCCTCTTTTCGGAACTCTCCATTCCTCATTCTTCATTCGCCATTCCCTCACCGGGCGAACGGAGCTTGTCAGAACCCAAATGAATGTTGGGTGCCGACGCCGATTCCTCACGCCACGTCGGATTCGGCCTTGGCCTCGTCGAGTGCATTACGCACGGCGTGCGTGAGTTGCTCATTCGTGAACGGCTTGGCGACCACGGGGATCTCGCCCTCGGTGATGCCGTAGGTCTCGATGGTGTCTTTCGTATAACCTGTCATCAGCACGACCGGCAGGCCCGGCCGCACCATGCGGGCGCGGGCGGCGAGTTCCTTGCCGTTCATGTGCGGCATCACCACGTCGGACAGGATCATGTCGATGTCGTTCTTACGCGCGCGCAACAGGTTGAGCGCTTCCTGCCCGTTCGAGGCTTCGATCACGCGGTAGCCGCGCTGCGTGAGGATCAGGCATTCAAGCTTGCGCAGCGCGTCTTCATCCTCGACGACGAGGATCGTCTCGGTTCCGCCCGGCAGGCCGGACAGCGACGCCATCTCCATGCGTTCCTCGATCTCGCTGCCCGCGCGCGGGAAGTAGATGCGGAACGTGGTGCCGACGCCGGGGGCGGACTCGACCTCGATGTGCCCGCGGTTCTGCTGCACGATACCGTACACGGTGGACAGGCCGAGGCCCGTGCCCTTGCCGACCGGCTTGGTGGTGAAGAACGGCTCGAAGATGCGCTTGCGCGTTTCTTCGTCCATGCCCGTGCCGGTGTCGGCGACCTCGATGACCACGTAGTCGCCCGCCGCCACGCCGAGGTGGTGACGCAGGTACTCCTCGTCGAGCGTCGCGTTGAACGTGCACACGCGCACCGCGCCACCGCCGGGCATGGCGTCGCGCGCGTTGACGAGCAGGTTGACGAGGACCTGTTCGATCTGGCCCGGATCGGCCTTGACGTTGGCGAGGTCGTCCGAGGGGGAGATGTCGATGGCGACATCCTCGCCGATGATGCGCGCGAGCATCTTGTGCGCGTCGGCGATGATGGAGTTGAAGTTCAGCACGCGGGGCTGGATCTCCTGCCGCCGGCTGAACGCGAGGAGCTGGCGCGTGAGATTGGCGGCGCGGTTGGCGGCCTTCATGACCTCGGTGGCGTAGCCGCGGCCGACGTGCTCGTCGTCAAAGGCGTCACGGGCCATGGTCGCATAGCCCAGGATGCCCGTGAGCAGGTTGTTGAAGTCGTGCGCCACGCCGCCGGCGAGTCGGCCCATGGCCTCCATCTTCTGCGCCTGCAGGAGCTGTTTTTCGAACCGGTCGCGGTCGGCCTCGGCGCGGCGGCGCTCGTCGATCTCCGTCTGGAGCTGCCGGTTGATGCTCTCCAGCCCGTTGATGTAGGCGCGGGCGTCTTCTTCCTTGCGCAGGTACATCTTCTGCGTGAACCAGACGAGGCCCACGAAGGGGATGGTGACCATGAATCCCAGCGGGCCGCCGGCGCGGTCGAGGATGATGATGAGCGTCGCGATCGACCCCGAGGCGAGGAAACCCACTCCCGTGGGCAGGAAGTTTTTCACCCAGAAGGGGATGTAGCGGTCGCCGGTGACGAAACAGATTCCCGCGGCCACCGACGCCGTGTTCACGATGTAATAAACGCCGACCATCACGAGGATTGGGACGACGTAGCCCGAGCTCTCGAGCCGCGCGGCCAGCGGGAGAATCTGGTCGAAAGCCAGGAACGCCGCGAAGACCGCGAGCCCGCCCGAGGCCATATTGAACGGCGCCTTGAACAGCCGCCCGGTCTTGCCGCCGCGCAACGAGAGCAGCAGCTTGCCCGTCATGTCGGCGATCAGGGCGGGCCACAGGCCGAACAGGATCAGGATCGAGAAGACGAACGCCGTGTCCACCGAGAAGTGGACGTTGGTGTATGGAATCTTGACGACGAAGAGCGCCGTGACGAGGGCGAAGCCGAAGTAGATGAACAGAGCGACGTTGGGCTCGTGGCGCAGGGGATACGCAAGGGCGGCGACGGTGGCCGCCGCGCCCGCCGCCACGAGCAGGACGATGTAGATGCGTGCGCCGATGCGCAGGGAGGCGAAATCGCGCGCGTCCTCGACGATCGCGTGCCGGGCCCGGCGCAGCCCGTTCATGGGGCGGCGCAGGATCGTCCGCACGGACCGCCGGCGGTCCCCGGGCAATCTCGGCGGCGGATCCGGCAGTTTGTCGGCGATCTCGGCGCGCACCAATCCCCCCGAAAACACGACTCCCACATCGTTTATCGGCGAAAACATGAGGGTTCTGGAGCGATATCGAGTCTCAAAATCCGCAGCGTGAGCAATGTCATCTTTCGGCGATAATCCGTCAAAGACGAAATGCCGGTCGGCTGGGACGAAAACTGAGCCCGAGTTGGCGAAAAGCCGTGGAGTTCCCGTGTGTTAGGAGATCGTGCCCTTGCCGTTTTCGCCCACGCCGTCCATGGCTTTCTTCCATGCCCGCACCGCGAAGCGGCCGATCCACGTAACGAACGCCACGGTCAGCAGGAATCCGCCGACGAACACCGCCGTCTGCGCGGGGGGGCGAGCACGGCCCGTCGCGGCTTCGGTCAACGACGTGAGCAGGCTTCCGGTGTAAACGATCAGGATCAGCACCGGGATCATGCCGATGCAGGTCGCGGCGACGTAATCGCGAAACCGCACCTTCGTAAGCCCGAAAAAATAGTTGAGCAGGATATACGGCAGCACCGGCGACAGCCGCGCGAGCAGCACCACCGTGAAACCCTTTTCGCCGACCGCGCGGTCCACGGCGTCAAAGCGAGGATCGTGGGCGACCTTGGCCTTGACCCAGTCGCGGGCGATATAGCGACCGACGAAAAACGCGCACGACGACCCGATGGTGGCCGCGATCGAGACGAGCACGCTGCCCCAGACGACGCCGTAGATGTATCCGCCCGACAGCGAGAGCGCCGAGCCGGGTACCATCAGCACCGATCCGATCACGTAAAGCGCGACGAAGACGACGGCGCCCAGCACGCCCTGCCCGCGGATCCACCCGACGATGTCGGAGAGCCACGTCGCGGCGGGCGTGAGCCAAAAAAGCGCGATGCCGCACCCCAGCGCGAGCGCGGCCACGGCGGCCTTGACCCGGTGATCGCGCAGCGAAAGGGCGTGCATTATGGACACGTCCGATCCGGCGGTGGGATCAAACCTGAAAACCCAAGGATTGTTGCTTTGGACCCGAAGACGGACGGCGTTCGTGAACCAAGCCCAGGTCGGCCAGCAATTCGTCCAGATCAAGAAACTGGAGAATCGACTTTGTGATCGGTCGCTTCGAGTCCCAGAAGATTCTCGCTTCGAGAAACTCCCGCGCGGTCGCGGAGCTCAGCGCTTCGCGTGCGGCGATTGCGTCGTCCTCGTTTGCATAGGGCAGGAAATAGCAGGTGTCGTCCACCATGACGGGTTTGCCGTTTACATTTCCGACGACGGTGAAAGCCAGCTTTTTGTAGAGACCGCAGATTGCGACTTTGAAGGGGGCGAAGCTGTAATCCCCGATTCCGAAGATCGCATAGCGGGGCTGGCGGGCGTAGATGGCGCTTTTTCGTGCGGCCAGAACCGAGTCGTTCGCCGCGAGATAGTTCGCGGTTTTTGGTGCGTTCCGGGCGATGCGCGAGGTGTCGTCGCCGGGATACTGCTGTGTGACCAGCACGGCGCGCCGGGCGTTCGCCTTCCCGTTCGCGAGATCGGACCCCTTCACCAAAGGAAAGAGGTATTCGTCCTCAATATCGACGACCTCGCCCGACCCATTGATCCATGTCCCGTCGCGGCGTTCGAATTCCATCACGCGGGCGCAGTCGTGCTTCACCCCGGATCGCCATTCAGGCCGCGTGTGTCCCTCCAAATGCCGTGTGCGCCGATATGCGGCGACGTCGCTGGCCAGCCGGTTTCCGATGACGCCCATTTCGGAGACGGAGTTCGTGGCGTCGAGCCGGTCGAAGACGGGCCAGACGACCGCATCGGATTCGGCGTCACCGCCGAGACCGGTTTGGTCGGAGTCTAGCCGCATCAGCACGGCATCGACCGCCGCGTCGAAGTGCAGCATGGCATCGATTCGATAGACCGCGCCGTGGACTCGAACGCGGTTGCTCGCCGTGAACTCCAGAACGCGCCTCGCGACGGCGGACTTGCACAGCATCGCCAACGTAAACCGGCGGCCGGCGAGCGCACCGAGCAGTCGGAGAATCATCCACTCCGAAACGTCGAAATTTCCCTTGCCCGTGATGGCGTCGAGGCCGGAGTGCTTCTTGAAGTTGGATTTGATCGGCGCGTTGATAGACCCCAGGACGCCGAGGCCCGCGCTCGTCACCCACGGAGGGTTGCCGACGACGAGGATAGGCTCCGGGAGATTGCGGACCGTAGTTTCCCACGGCCACCGAAAAAAATCCGCCTCGTGGATTTCGCACGGGCGTTCGGCGAGGGCGCGCCGGGACGCCTCGACGTATCCAGGATTGATTTCGTAGCCGTGTAGAGGAATTCCCGGGAACGATTCCGCCGCGGCGAGGAGAAATGAGCCTTGCCCGCAAGTGGGTTCCAGAATGGACGCCGGGCGGACGGTTTGGCAAAACAGAAGGCTGGCGACGGCCCGGGCGAGCTCCAGCGGCGTTTGCCAATCGCCGTATTCGATTCGTTGGGGGTTGCGATTTTCCATCACGAGAGCCTAAGTACCCCTTCGGCCAAACCGGCCTCGGCGATGGCGTGGCCGTACTGAAGTCGCCACTGGAGCGCGTTGGAGATGGTCAGGTAACCCAGTCGCGGCGGCGAATCGAAAATCTCCTTGGCCAGTTCGCGCGCGCCGATGTCGTCCAGAGGAAGGTTTCGATCGCCGAGAAACGCAACGATATCCTCGATATTGGCCGCGTCCGCCACCATCTCGCGCAGGCGGCGCGTCATGGTGTAGTCGCCGTTTGCGTCGGCGTTCACGAAGATCGTGTGTTTGATGTCGAGCCGGGCGGTTCGACGTAGGGCGTCATCGACTTTTTCGTAAACGAAAACGAGCAACGAATAGCCGAGTCCAAAGACCTTTTGCCGGGGTGACTTGAAAGGGCACGAAGACTGCGGCTGGCGAAAGCTGGTGACCTTGATGTCGACGCCGATGTCTGGAAAATCGATCCCCTTCGCCGAGTTGCCTTCGCGAAAAACGTATCGGGTCGCCAGTCGGGCGCGGAATTTCTGCTCCAGATAAGTGCCGACTGCTTTGCCGTCGGTGACGCCATAGAGACTCGGTTCCGCGAGTTCGCTTTCCTCGGCAGCGAAACGCACGGCTTCCGTCCGAATGGCTTCCTCGGTCAGCTCCTGTCGCGCCACCAAAATCCTCCATGCCTCTCAAGAATCGCACGCTATCACGCCGCGCTTCCCGGGTCGATGCGCGGACGCATTCACCGCGAAAGGGCGGGCATCGACCCCTCAGCGCTTCGCGCGGCGCGGTGCGGGCGTCTTACCGGCGGCCACCATGCCGGCCAGCGTTTCCTGGTCGAGCACGGCGGAGATGTTGTCGCGCACGCGCAGCATCAGGTGGCGCAGCCAGCAGGTCTCGTAGGGAAACGGGCAGTCGGGGCACTGATGGGGCTGCGTGCGGCTGGCGCACGCGATGGGCGCGAGCGGGCCGTCCACCGCGCGGATGATGTTGCCGAGCGTCGTCTGCTCGGGCGGCAGGCGCAGCGTGTAGCCGCCGTCCTTGCCGTGCTCGCTGACCAGCAGGCCCTGCTTGCGCAGCGTGGTCAGCACCTGCTCCAGGTACTTGCCGGGGATGTGCTCGCGCTCGGCGAGCTTCGAGGCCGACAGCGGCTGCGTTCCGTAATTCTCGGCCAGATGACGCAGCACCCGCAGCGCGTAAACGCCCTTCTTGGAAAGCTTCATGGCGATATCCTAGTGCGTGACTAGGAGTTAGGCAAGACGCGCCACGGCGCGCCGCGACCCGTTCCGAACGCGCGTTCACCCGGCGAAGGGTGAGAGCCGAAAAAAAAGGAGCGAGCGGTGCGCGTGGCGAGCCTGTTTTGCGGGTGCGGGGGATTCGACCTCGGGGCGCGGGGCGACTTCGTGTTTCTCGGCCGCAGGTACGCCCGCCTCGCGACGCAAAATGTCATCGCCGTCGATGCCGACGCGGCGGCGTGCGCCATCTATCGCCAAAACCTCGGCCCGGTCACGCACGCGCGTGTCGAGGACGTTCGCGACTGGCCCGCCGCCGACCTCTTGATCGCCGGGCCGCCCTGCCAGCCCTTTTCCGCCGCGGGATCGAAACGCGGCCGCGACGACGCGCGTAACGCGCTGCCCGCGCTCGCGAGGGCCATCGACGCGATCCGCCCTCGCGCGGTGCTCGTCGAAAACGTCCCGGGCCTCGTCGAGCGCGCCGCCGGGCGACCGGCGCTGGACGAATTTCTGCACGCCATGCGGGATCTGGGCTACGTCGAGTCGATGCGCGTGATCGACGCGGCGGATTTCGGCGTGCCCCAACACCGGCGGCGGCTGTTCATCGCCCTCGTGCGCGACGCCGAGCCTTTCACGTTTCCCGCGCCCACGCACGGCCCCGGCACCGCGCGGTCGCATGTCACGGTGCGCGAGGCGATTGCGGATCTCCACGCGCCGTTTCACATGGGCGGACATCGCCGACTGCGCGAGGGCGAGCGCGTGCATCCGAAATTCGGCGCGTCGGCCCGGCGCGTGATTGCCGACGAACCCTTCCCCACGATCAAGGCCGCGGACTCCGCCGCGCCACGGCTCATCCATCCGTGGTTCGACCGCCCGCTCACGATGGCCGAGCTGCTGCGCGCGCAGTCGTTTCCCGACGAATTCATCGTCCCGCGCCGCACCGCCGCGATCGGCAACGCGGTCCCGCCCGTGCTGGCGTGGCACTTGGTGCGGGCGCTTGTGCGATTTGTCAGCAGCATTGCCAAGAGAACGGGTGAAGAGGCAAGATTGAGTTAAGTGTGAACGGTAAAGGAGAGCGTTGCGATGTGTCGCGCCGGTCGAGAGCCAACTCGCGTCTTTGCGATCATTCTTGCTCTCACCATCTCTTTTATTTCCTGCACGTCCGACTCCGACGACGACGATTCGGATTCCGTGGGCGAGGACGATTTCGATTTCGATGACGATGCGGATGACGATGGCGGGGACAACGACGGCGCGGTCGACGACGATGACGACACCGGCAACGACGATGTAGACGATGATCTCGACGACGATGTCGATATCGACATCGAAGGGTCATGGGAAGAGGACACGTGGCCCGACGCCGAGACAGGGTTGACGTGGCAGACGACGAACATCGGTCCCGCGCTCGGATGGGAAGACGCAAAAAGCCTTTGCGAAGCACTGGAACTCGGCGGGTTCGACGATTGGCGGCTTCCGGGCATCAGCGAGTTGCGGACGATCATCAGAGGTTGTGCCGAAACGGAAACCGGGGGCGACTGCTTGGTCACGGACGAGTGCCACGTTTCGGACTGTGACTCGGGGGACACTTGCGACGGCGACGACATCATGGAAGGACCGACTCAGGGCTGCTACTGGCCTAGCGAACTGAGCGGCAGATGCACGTGGTACTGGTCGGACACGGCGCTCACGGAAGACGGTTGGTTCACGTGGTACGTTTCGTTTTCCAACGCCGAAATCGCGGCGGAGATGTGGGATAACGTCTACCTTTATGTCCGCTGCGTGCGTGGATAGCCGAAACACGGGCGCGGCTCGCACGACACATCCCACTCTTCCGAATAAGATTCTAAATCTTCTATTTTTCCTCATGCCGTACCTTTCGTAATGGCTGACCACCGGCTCGGCCGACGGGTCGCGGACGGCCAGCGGACTTGCTCGGTCCGAACAGGAATGCGAAAATAATCAAATATATCTGATAGTTACGCACCATTACCGGACGTGAGCCCTCCGGGTTTCCGCCCCCGCCCCTCACTCGCGACGTCTTGGCACGCTCCTCGCACAATCTCCCGTCGGACCACGGATGAGTCCACCTTGTTTTACGAATTGTATGAGGACGGAACGATGGGACGCAGCATGCACCGAACCAAATCGCGGGCGATCCTGACGATCGCGCTCGCGCTCACCCTATTGGGCTTGACCGGATGCGGAGAACTCGAAAAGGCGATCGAGGAACTGGCCACGCAGGACGTGGACTTCTACCAGGGCTTCTATGACGGCGCGCCGCAACGCGTGCCGCGCAACATCGAGATCGCCGACCAGTCCGTCGCGCCGAACACCGGCCCCCTCGAAGTCAGCATCAACGCGACGGACGAGCTGAGCGAAAACCTCGCGGCGGCCGACGCCGGCCTCGAAGAGGTCGTGTTCGGTCTCGCGGGCAAGGTGCAGAACACCGAGGGCGGTTCGGGACGCCTGTACGTCTTCTTCGCGCCCACCTCGACGCCCGGCGAGAACGAAGCGGTCGAGATCGCGTCGCTGCCGCTGGCCGCTTATCAGGAAGTCGAATTCGCGGACAGCGCGGGCTTCGACCAGAGCGCGACCGAGATCGAGGCGAATATCGCCGACTACTTCGCGGCGAACATCGGCGAGCCCGAGTACCACGTGTTCCTGTACGCCGAAGGGCTCGGCGGCATCCTTGCCAAGGATCTGCGTCTGACGGCGACCCCCGCCTTCGCCAAGACGCGCGTGATCCCCGCGTCGCTCATCACCGGGTACTCCAAGGACAGCGTCGGCGAGATCGTCTCCGTCGGCGTCACCGGCTCGTTCGAAAACCTCGGCACGCAGCCCGCACGGTTCACGTGGTGCGTCGGCGAGATGGGCGACGTGATGGACGTGAACACGAACGCACTGATCGACGTGACGCTCGCCCCCGGCGAGAAGATCGACACGACCGCGGCCCTCAAAGACGGCGCGCTCAAGACCCTGAAGGGTCACATGGAGCGCCTGGTGAAGGGCGCGAACATCTCCGGCAGCCTCTTCGTGGTGTCGGACGAGATCGTGAACATCGACGTGCGGGACTTCCGCGTAGAGGTCGAGGCCGAGGTGAGCGTCTACTGACAAGGCCACACGGGCCGCGAGAGCGGTCCTTCACCGGCCGCGAAAGCGGTCGGCGCACGCAAGCCCCCTCCATCCCCGCCCGGCGAGAGCCGGGCTCTTTTTTTTTGTTCGTTGGTCCATCGGTCATTGGCCGGGCTTATGCGTGAGCGTGAAATACGCGGTCATTTCTCGCGTTATTGGGGCCTTGCGCAGCTCGGTCATAGTCCAAAATCTGCCGGAAACTAAGAACTAATCCGGCAAATCCGCGCCTTACGCCACAGAGTGACCGTCAAGAACTAACTGGTCATGGAATAGTTATTCTGACTTGTATTTTTCAATCACCGAGCCTAGACTCATCCTTGGTCGATTCGCGTCCCGTTCGGGATGCCGGTCGGGTGCATGCCATGACAATCGGGGATGGGCTCCAAATGAAGTCGAGAATCCGACGCGCGACGTGCGCTGCCGTTTTCGCCTGCGTGCTGATGGCGAACGCGGCATTCGCGGGGCAGGGTTCGCAGGACTGGGACACTCCCACCGGCGACGCGCCGGATCGCCCGGTCAACTTGACGCATCGAGGCGAGTTCGGCGCGAACATCTCGTGTAGAATGTGGAAGGATTGCGAGCAGGGCTACCGGGTCTTCCTCCTGCGAACCGTGGACGAACCTCGACCGGTCCCTTGGTCGAAGATCGAAAAGGCCGTGCGAAGTACATGGACGGGAAGCGCGGAGGTCCTCACCGCGCCGCTTCCTGAAGCCGAGCTTCGCGACCACCTGCTCGACGCGCTCAACATTCGCGAACTCGTCGAGGGTCTCGACGCGCGCGCCCACGTCGCCACCTATGTTCAAAGCCGGCGCAACAAGTTTTTTGTCGAGTATCGCCTGTTCATCTCCGGTCCGCTGATCGGCACTTTCGAGGCTCTGCTGCTCGTTCCGCACGGTGCGGGTCCATTTCCCGCCATCGTCGCGGCGCACGGTCATGGCGACAACGCCAAGGCGTTTCGCGATTTCTACTACGGCTCGTACTACGCACGGCGTGGTTACGTCGTGATGATCCCCACGTTTCGCGTGGACGACGCCGACGAGCATGAAGACGAGATGTCGCGGGCCTTTTTGCGGAAGGGATTCGCGCTCGCGGACATGCGGATCTACGAGACGCTCGTGTGCCGTAAGCTGCTGCGTTCGCTGCCGATCGTGGACGCGGATCACATCGGACTGATCGGTCACTCGGGCGGCAGCGCCAACGGCAACGTGACGATCCGCATCGAGCCGGGCTTCGCCGCTTATGTCTCGGATCACATGCACACGTGGAACGGGAACCCGAGCGATCCGTATTACGACGGAGTCGTCCCGGCGCTGTATCCGTATCACGGGCTCATCAACGACTTCTCCACGTCGTCGGTGCCGGTGCTGCGCGTACCATACGGATTCCCCGACGGCCCGGCGGGCATCGTGGAATTCTTCGACGAGCACCTCAAAAACTGAATCGACACGCGCACGGGTTTCGCCGGTCGATGGTTCCGGGCCGTCATGGGAGAATGACCATGACGCCGTTGCCTAAATCCACTTTGTTCATCGTATCCCAGTGTCGTATGCGTCGCTGGAGAGACTCGCCGGCCTGCTCGACGAATTCCTCGTCGAGCGACTCGCCGGGAAACCTGACGTTGTCGAGGGTCTCCCGGAGGTAAGCCCGCAGCAGAAACTCCCGGTCCGATCGCAGGCGGTCCCAGTCTCCGTAGGGTCCGGAGATGAAGAGGACGGCGTCCAATTCCTCGCCCGGATCCCCTGAATTCGGCAACGCCGCGTAATGAACGTCGAGGGGAAACGCCGTCGCCGCGCGCAGCCAGAACCGCGCCGCGCCCGCGCCGTCGCCCTCGCTCATCAGCAACCCGAGACGCACGGGATCTGGACGATTTTCCCGGTTTTCGAGGAAGCGGAAAAACCGATCGAGGCGGGGCCGCAGGGCGCTCGTGCCGACTCGATCGATGGGGAGGACGACAGGCCGGACTCGATTCTCGTAAAGATCGACGTTCGCCTCCATCCGTTGTTGATGAAACGGAATGAACAGGGCCAGAACGTATTGGACGGCCAGCGCCAAGACCATCACGAGCGGAACGAGATTTCGACGACGAACGGGTGCGTCGCGCAGGAAAACGGCCAACGCCGCCGCCGCGACGATGGGCATCAGCGCCGACGGCATCAGGATGTACCAGGGCATCTTCTTGGGGATGAGCGAAACGACGGCGAGCGCGAGGATCGGGGCCGCCGCCCATGGCCGCGCCGCGGGTTTCCCGCGCCGCGCGAGGATCGACCACGCGAGCAACGTCCCGAAGATCGCCACGCCGACCGGATGCAGCAGGTTGTACCAAAGGTCCTTCACATAATCGAACAGCCCGCTGAAAGAACCGGTCGCGGTTGCGTTCGGGGTCACAGCGTCGGCGTAGTGCCCGAAAAGGCGCGTCCACCGGCCCGGGGGGAACCACTCCCACACGACCGAGGCGCAAAGCACGACCAGCAACGCGCCGTGACCCGCCAGGCGAAGGCCCGCGACGCGCCGCGTGCGGGTGAGGTCGATCACGAGCAAGAGTCCCACGGCTCCCCCGGCGCCCAGGGCGCAGAAGCGGCCGGTGGCGTACTGTTCGACGGCCAGGACGAGATGCACGACCGGCGCGAGCAACACGAGCGAGATTGCGTCGGCCTTGCGGTGATATCGCTCGAGCGCCAGAGCGAGGATGAGGAACGCCGCGATCGCGATCGCCCACGGCGAAAAAATCCGCGCGAAGCCGTAGATCCCGGGGGTGAGAGCCGCCGCGGCCATCGCCAGCCAACCGCCCATGGGATCGCCGCCCGCGAGTCGTCGGCCGAGCGCAAAGGCGAGCAGGATCGACGCGAGCGTCGCCAGCATCGGCGCGGCCATCGCCGATGCGAGCGACGGACCGAAGAAGCGTGCGAACGACGCCGCGATCGTGAAAGCCGGTCTGTATTCCTGGCCGTGGGCGGGCGCGGCCGCCCCCCC
>JADLEX010000093.1 GCA_020845895.1 Deltaproteobacteria bacterium
GAAGATGGTCGAAAAGGAGCGTTCCGAGGTCTGGGACATCCTGGACGAAGTCATCAAGGAGCATCCGGTTCTGCTCAACCGCGCTCCGACGCTGCACCGCCTCGGCATTCAGGCGTTCGAGCCCGTGCTGATCGAGGGCAAGGCCATCCAGCTTCACCCGCTGGTCTGCGCCGCGTACAACGCCGACTTCGACGGCGACCAGATGGCGGTCCACGTGCCGCTCTCGGTCGAAGCGCAGATCGAGGCGCGCGTGCTGATGATGTCGACCAACAACATCCTCTCGCCCGCCAACGGCAAACCCATCATCGTCCCGACGCAGGACATGGTGCTCGGGACGTACTACGTCACGCGGCATCGTCCCGGCGCCAAGGGTGAAGGCAAGATCTTCTCCGACTCCGACGAGGTGCGCGCGGCCTACGACAACGGCGAGGTTCACCTGCAGGCCGGCGTCAAGTGCCGCATTCAGGGCCGTCTGGTCGAAACGACCGTGGGCCGCGTCATCATGGGCGACCTGCTGCCCGACGGCGTTCCGTTCTCGGCGATCAACCGCGTCATCGGAAAGAAGCAGCTCGGCGAACTGATCGATTACTGCTACCGCATCGCGGGAAACAAGGCGACGGTGCTTTTGGCCGACCGTCTGCGCACGCTGGGATTCGAGCAGTCCACCAAGGCCGGCATCTCGATCTGCCTCGACGACATGCTGATCCCCGAGTCGAAATCCGAAATCATCCGCGACAGCGAAGAGCAGGTCGAGGAGATCTACCGCCAGTATCAGGACGGTCTCATCACCGACGGCGAGCGCTACAACAAGGTGATCGACATCTGGGCGCAGGCCTCGGAAAAGATCACCGAGCAGATGATGGAGCGCATGGGGTCGGAGGTCTACAAGACGACCAAGGGCGTGGTGGACAAGCGCCAGAGCTTCAACTCCATCTTCATGATGGCCGACTCGGGCGCGCGCGGTTCCACGGCTCAGATCCGCCAGCTCGCGGGCATGCGCGGTCTGATGGCCAAGCCCTCGGGCGAAATCATCGAGACGCCGATCACGTCGAATTTCCGCGAGGGCCTGACGGTTCTCCAGTACTTCATTTCGACGCACGGCGCCCGCAAGGGTCTGGCCGACACGGCGCTCAAGACGGCGAACTCGGGCTATCTGACCCGCCGGCTGGTCGACGTGGCGCAGGACACGGTGGTCACGCAGCGGGACTGCGGCACGACCGAAGGCATGTACATGGCCGCGCTCACCGAGGGCGGCGAGATCATCGACCACATGGGCGATCGCATTCTCGGACGCGTCGTGCTCGAGGACGTGCTCGATCCGCTGACCGACGAGATGCTCGTGCCGGCGAGCACGATGCTCGACGAAGACCTGGTGAAGAAGATCGAGGCGGCGGGCATCGACCGGGTGCTCATCCGCTCGGTGCTCAAGTGCCAGTCCAAGCGCGGCATCTGCGCGCTGTGCTACGGCCGCGATCTCGCGCGCGGGCATCTGGTCAACGTCGGCGAGGCGGTGGGCGTCATCGCCGCGCAGTCGATCGGCGAGCCGGGCACCCAGCTCACGATGCGCACCTTCCACATCGGCGGCGCCGCGAGCCGAAAAGTCGAGCAGTCGTCGCTGCACGCGCGCGGCCCGGGCGAGGTGCACCTCAACAACGTGTCTCTCGTCACCAACCGCGACGGCCTGCAGACCGTCATGAACCGCAACGGCGAGCTCGTCATCACGTCGGCCGGCCGCGAGCGCGAGCGCTACAGCCTGACCTACGGCGCGGTGCTGCTCGCGAACAACGGCGACAGCGTCGATGCGGGCCAGACGCTCGCCCAGTGGGATCCGCACACGGTGCCGATTCTCACGGACGTCGACGGAATCGTGAAATACGGCGACGTGATCGAATCGGTCACGATGGCCGAAAGCTTCGACGAGGTGACCGGCCTTTCGCGCAAGGTCATCGTCGAGGCCAAGGACCAGAAACTTCGCCCGCGCATCTCGATCAAGGACGAATTCGGCAACACGCTCAAGATTCCGGGAACGAACCGCGACGCGCGCTACATCCTGCCGGTCGGTGCGAACATTTTCCCGGCGGAAGGCGAGCAGGTGGTGGCCGGCGAACCGCTGGCGAAGGTCCCGCGCGCCACGACCAAGATAAAGGACATCACGGGCGGCCTGCCCCGCGTCGCGGAACTCTTCGAGGCGCGCAAGCCGAAGGACTACGCGATCATCTCCAAGATCGAGGGCCACGTGCACTTCGACGAGGACGTGAAAGGCAAGCGCAAGCTCGTCGTCACGCCCGACGTCGGCGAACCGCACGAGTATCTGATTCCCAAGGGCAAGCACCTCACGGTGCATGACGGCAGCTACGTGCGCGGCGGCGAACCGCTCATGGACGGAGCGATCAACCCGCACGAGATTCTGGACGTGCTCGGCGAAGAGGAACTCGCGCGCTACCTGGTCGACGAGATCCAGGAGGTCTACCGCCTGCAGGGCGTGAAGATCAACGACAAGCACATCGAGGCGATCGTGCGGCAGATGCTGCGTCGCGTGCGCATCTCCGATGTGGGCGACACGAACTTCCGCTTCGGCGAAGAGGTCGAGAAGGTCCGATTCCAGGACGAGAACGAGCGCGCGGTGTCCGAAGGCGGGCGACCGGCCGACGGCCAGTCGCTGCTGCTGGGCATCACCAAGGCGTCGCTCTCCACCGAGAGCTTCATCTCCGCGGCGAGCTTCCAGGAGACGACCAAGGTCCTCACCGAAGCGTCGATCCACGGCAAGGTGGATTGGCTGCGCGGCCTGAAGGAAAACGTCATCATGGGCCGCCTGATTCCGGCGGGCACGGGCATGAAGATGTACCGAGACTTCGACATGGAGGTCGAAAAGACGCCCGACACGGGCGAGATGATGATGGATCTCGCGGGTGAGGATTCGCACGGCCGCGACCTCGACTCGCTGGGCTTCGCGGATCTCTCCCGCCGCGGACGCTACGAGGAAGAGGACGACGACGTGGAAGGCGAGATCGACGAAGAGGACGATCTCGACGACGAGGAAGTCGACGAGGACGAGATCGAGGGAGAGGTCGAGGACGAGGAATAATCCGGCGCTCCGCGCGCCATTCGACAAATCTGGAATTCCGGTGACAATCGGGTTGACACCGGAATACGCTTTTGCTAGATTCCCCCGGCTTTCGCGGCCGGGGGGGCCGGGAATCTAGCAAAATCAATGAGATAGGGTCCATCGGATGCCGACGATCAATCAACTGGTGCGCAACGCCAGACAAAAAGTCGAGGACAAGAAGGACGCACCGGCGCTTCAGTCCTGCCCGCAGAAGCGGGGCGTGTGCACGCGCGTGTATACGACGACGCCGAAAAAGCCAAATTCCGCGCTCCGCAAAGTGGCGCGCATCCGCCTTTCGAACGGAATCGAAGTGACGAGCTACATCCCGGGTGAAGGCCACAACCTTCAGGAACACTCGGTGGTGCTCATCCGCGGCGGTCGCGTGAAGGATCTGCCCGGCGTTCGGTATCACATCATTCGCGGCACGCTCGACGCGGTCGGCGTGAATGCCAGGCGGCGGGGACGCAGCAAGTACGGTGCGAAACGTCCCAAGCCGGGCCAGAAGTAAGAGGGAGCCGACGCCATGCCACGCAAACGCGCCGTTGAAAAACGCGAAATCCTGCCGGATCCGAAATTTCACGATCGGATCGTGGCGAAATTCATCAATGGCCTGATGTCCTGCGGCAAGAAAAGCACCGCCGAGTCGATCCTCTACCAGGCGTTCGAACTCATCGGTGACAAGACCAAGGACGATCCGGTCCGCGTGTTCCGCGCGGCGCTCGACAACGTGAAACCGCAGGTCGAGGTCCGCAGCCGCCGCGTGGGTGGTTCCACCTATCAGATTCCGGTGGACATCCGCGCCGAGCGCCGTCAGGCGCTGGCGATTCGGTGGCTGATCACGCATGCGACCAAGCGCAGCGAAAAGAGCATGAATGAAAAATTGGCGGCGGAACTTCTCGATGCCGCCAACAACCGCGGGGCCTCCGTGAAAAAGCGTGAGGATACCCACAAAATGGCCGAGGCCAACAAAGCCTTCAGTCATTATCGCTGGTAAGCAGCCCGGCTACAGACATCGAGGGGCGGCCTCCGGGACAGCCTATCTCTCGATGAAGACTCACCGGGACGCGTGCGGCAACGCGTTGGGTCACCAACGCGTTCACGAGCGCGGCCGAAGGGACGACGAAGGTCCCTCGGTCACGCGGGCCGCTCGCGGCAAAACGAGTTCGACGAGTGTGTGAAATGGGATTTTCGGGCGCGTTCGTTTGCGCCTTAGCGACGTGAAGGGGACCGCAAGCCCCCGGAGTTGTCGTCTGGAATCGGGAGCTGTGCGCCGTGGCGAAACCGAGTTCGCTCGCGAAAACGCGAAACATCGGAATCATGGCGCACATCGATGCCGGCAAGACGACGACCACCGAACGGATCCTTTATTATACGGGCGTTAGCCACAAAATGGGCGAGGTGGACGAGGGTACCACCCAGATGGACTACATGGTCCAGGAGCAGGAGCGCGGCATCACGATAACGACCGCCGCGACGACCTGCTACTGGAAAGACCATCGCATCAACATCCTCGACACGCCGGGCCACGTCGACTTCACGATCGAAGTCGAACGATCCCTGCGGGTTCTGGATGGCGCCGTCGCGGTGTTCTGCGGCGTCGGCGGGGTGGAGCCTCAAAGCGAAACGGTGTGGCGTCAGGCGGACAAGTTTCATGTCCCCAAGGTCGCGTTCGTCAACAAGATGGACCGGACCGGGGCGGAATTCTTTCGCGTGGTCGATGAGATCCGCGAACGTCTTGGCGCGAACCCGGTCGCGGTCCAGATCCCCGTCGGCGCGGAAGTGGGCTTCGCGGGAGTCATCGATCTGATTCGGATGGTCGCCATCCGATACGACGACTCCTCGCTCGGGTCCAAATTCGAGGAAACGCCCGTACCGGAAGATCTTTCACAATCGGCCAGACACTCTCGCAATTTGATGATCGAGGCGGTCGCCGATGTCGATGACGGCGTCATGACCGCGTATCTCGAAGGGCAGGACATCGGGGAGGACCAGATTCGCGCGGCGCTGCGCAAGGGCGCGCTCGAACTTCGGATCGTCCCGGTGCTGTGCGGATCGGCGTTCAAGAACAAGGGCGTACAACCCCTCCTCGACGCGGTCTGCGACTACCTGCCGAGCCCGGCGGACGTTTCGGCGATCCGCGGCGCGAATCCCCGCAACAACAAGGAGGAGGAGCGTCACGCGGATCCGGGAGAACCGTTTTCGGCGCTCGCCTTCAAGCTCCTTCACGATCCCTTCGTCGGTCAGCTCTGTTTCCTGCGAGTCTACTCCGGCAAGGCGGCGATCGGCGACAGCGTGCTCAATGTCGGCAAGCAGAAGAAGGAACGGCTTTCCAAGATCCTTCGCATGCACGCCAACAAGCGCGAGGAGATCAAGGAGGTTCAGGCGGGCGACATCGTGGCGGCGGTCGGACTTCGTGTGACGACGACCGGCGACACCCTGTGCGATCCGGCCCACCAGATTCTTCTGGAGGGGCTCGATTTCCCGGAGCCGGTGATCCACATCGCGATCGAACCCAAGACGCAGGCGGATCAGGACAAGCTGACCGAGGCGCTGGGGCGGCTCGCGGCGGAGGACCCTTCGTTCCGGGTACGCACCGACGGGGAGACGGGACAGACCATCATCTCCGGCATGGGCGAACTCCACCTCGAGATCATCACGGACCGCCTGCTGCGCGACTTCGGCGTCAACGCCAATGTCGGCAAGCCGCAGGTGGCTTACAAGGAAACGATCGGGCAGACCGCGACGGTCCGCGAGGAATACGTCCG
This sequence comes from Deltaproteobacteria bacterium, assembly GCA_020845895.1. Lineage (NCBI taxonomy): Bacteria > Pseudomonadati > Myxococcota > Myxococcia > Deltaproteobacteria bacterium. Next base: position 5,872 of record JADLEX010000093.1, read on the forward strand.
GCAGCTCGGAAACCGGGGGATGTACGCCTTGGTGGATCTGACGGTCGAACCGGGCGAACCGGGATCGGGCTTCAAATTCACGAACCGCGTGTCGAAGGACCGGCTGCCCGGCGACTTCGCCGAGGCCGTGAAAGCCGGCGTCGAGGACGCGCTCTCGGTGGGAGCGCTCGCGGGTTACCCGGTGATCGACGTGGCGGCGACGCTCGCGGGAGCGGCGGTTCACGAGGTGGATTCCGACGCGGCCTCGTTTCGCGCCGCGGCGAACCGGGCGGTGAACCGGGCGCTGCGTGAAGGCGATCCGCAGCTGCTCGAACCGGTGATGAAGGTCGAGGTGGTCGTTCCCGAGGAATCGGTGGGCGACGTGATCGGAGACCTCAATGCGCGAAGGGGGTCGATCCAGGGCATGCACCCGAGAGGGTCGGTCCAGGTGATCGACGGCGAAGTGCCGCTGGCCGCGATGTTCGGATACTCGACCGACCTGCGATCCATGTCGCAGGGTCGGGCGACATACACGATGCAGTTCTCGCGATACCTGCCGGTTCCCCTGCAGGTTCGCGATCAGATCGTGACGAGGCTGAGAGGTTATTGAGAGCGGGGACCCACACGATCACCGGAAACGGTAGGGAGTGACGCGATGGCCAAGGAGAAATTCAACCGGAAGAAACCCCACGTGAACGTCGGGACGATCGGTCACATCGACCACGGGAAGACGACGCTGACGGCGGCGATCACGGCGGTTGCGTCGCGTGACAGCGGC